>USBH01000324.1 GCA_900552925.1 uncultured Oscillospiraceae bacterium | reverse complement strand
GCCCCGCGGGCGATCACCGGCGTCGAGCTCGACGCCGGTGATCGCCCGCGGGGCGTAGCGCGCGTGCCACAGCAGCGGGATCGTCCCGCAGCCGGTGCCGAGGTCCGCGCAGCGCTCCCGCTTTTTCGGCGCGGCGAAATGCGCGAGCAGAATTGTGTCGGTCGTGAAGCGGTGCGCGCGGCTCACCAGCACGCGGCAGTTCGGCGCGAGCGGCTCCCAGTGTTCGTCTTCCCGCATGGGGTTCCCTCCTGTGTGCAAAATATGGTCGCGGGCGGCAAGGCCGCCCCGCCCGTCTGAAGCCTTTCGGAAACAAAAAAGGAGCTGCCGCGAAAGCGTGGCAGCCCTTTTCTGATTTTGCAAACGATTATGCCTGCTCCGGAGCCGAAACGGGGCATGTGTCAGCGCAAGCGCCGCACTCGATGCAGGTTGCCTCGTCGATCTCGTACTTGCCGTCGCCCTCGGAGATCGCGCTGACCGGACATGCGTCCGCGCACGCGCCGCAGGAGATGCAAGCGTCTGTGATTTTATATGCCATTACAGAACACCTCCATGTGTTTGATACCTACATTCTAGCACAAATTCACGAAAATGCAAGGACAAATTGTTTCCAAACCGCTGTGCGCGGCAAATTTTATCGGTTTTTCACTGCGTGCACACCCGAAAGCGCGCCATGCCCGCAGCGCCGAAAGCGCCGGCCGCACGCCCGAATGCGCCGCCGACGCACGGTCCCGCCGCACCCGGCGCGCAAAAAGGCCGGGCAGACGCGCGCGCCCTGCGGCTGCCGTCTCCCGGCCGTTTCCGGTCCGTATTTTTCCGGTCACTTTTCGAGCTTCTTGAACGCCTCGATCTCCTTTTTGTTCAGCTTGATCTGCCCGTCGCGGATCACGCGCACGTCCTTGACCTTATAGACGCCCGGCGCGGCGTCCGGATTTTTGTCGAGCCGCACGGTCAGTTTGCCGGTCAGCAGGTTCTGGTCGATGACGACGCCCTTTCCGTCCGGCGTGGAGACGACCGCGTTGACCTTCGGCGTGGTGCGCAGCAGGTCGAGATACGCCTCCTGCTCGTATTTCAGGCAGCACATCAGGCGGCCGCAGGTGCCGGAGATCTTCACCGGGTTCAGCGAAAGCCCCTGCTCCTTCGCCATCTTGATGGACACCGGCTGGAAGCCGTTGAGGAAGGTGCTGCAGCAGAACGGCCTGCCGCAGATGCCGAGCCCGCCGACCATCTTCGCCTCGTCGCGCACGCCGATCTGGCGCAGCTCGATGCGCGTGCGGAACATGCCCGCGAGGTCCTTGACGAGCTCGCGGAAGTCCACGCGGCCGTCCGCCGTGAAGTAGAACAGGATCTTGCTGTTGTCGAACGTGTACTCCACGTCGACGAGCTTCATCTCGAGCCCGCGCTCCGCAATCTTCTTTTCGCACTGCACAAAGGCGTTTTTGGCCTTGATCTCATTTTCCGCCACGCGGCGCAGGTCCTCCTTCGTCGCCTTGCGGATCACCTTTTTGAGCGGCTGCACGATGGTGTCGTCCGCGACGTCGCGGTTCGCCATCGCCACCTCGCCGCACTCGACGCCGCGGGAGGTCTCCACAACCACGCGGTCGCCGGCGGCGAGCTTTCCGCCGTTCGGGTCAAAGTAGTAGACCTTGCCCATGTTTTTGAATCTGACTCCGATCACTTCGGCCATGTCAGTCCTCCTTTATATCGCAAAACGGGCTTATCGGCCCGCGGTTTCTCTCATTTTCGCGCAGAAGGCCGTGACGAGCAGCGCCATGTTCGCGTTGCGCTTCACGTAGCCCGCGTACTGCGCGGTCAGCGCGCACAGGTCCATCAGCTGCCGGAGCGAAAGCCGGCGGCTCAGGCGCTGCGCGACGTCGGCCGTCGCGGCGGACACGGCCTGCACGTTGTTTTTCAGCATGCACGCGTCGCGGAACAGCAGCTCGATGCGCTCCGCCGTCTCCGAAAAGAGCGGCTTGTCCTTGATGAGCGGCGCCGAGGCCGCGAGC
>USBH01000323.1 GCA_900552925.1 uncultured Oscillospiraceae bacterium | reverse complement strand
ATCGACAAGGCGTTCAAGCGCAGCGACGAGCCGGAAGCCGAGGTCACGCCGGCAGGCATCGCGCATTTCCTCGAGCACAAGCTGTTCGAGAGCGAGGACGGCGACGCCTTCACGCGTTACGCGGAAATCGGCGCCTCCGCAAACGCCTATACCTCTTTCGAGACGACGCGCTACCTGTTCTCCTGCACGGAGAACGCGGAAAAAGCGCTCGAGATCCTGCTCGACTTCGTCCAGTCGCCGTACTTCACGGCGCAGACCGTCGAGAAGGAGCAGGGCATCATCGGGCAGGAAATCAAGATGTACGACGATGACCCCCAGTGGCGCGTCCTGTTCAACCTGCTGCGCGCCTTGTACCACAACCACCCGATCAAGGACGACATTGCGGGCACCGTGGAGAGCATTGCGGCGATCACGCCGGAGCACCTCTACCGCTGCTACAATACGTTTTACAACCTGAACAACATGGCGCTCTGCATTTCGGGCAACTGCGATGTGGACAGCGTGCTCGCGCTCTGCGACAAGATGCTGAAAAAGAGCGCGCCCGTACAGGTGGAGCGTGTGTTGGACGCGGAGCCGGATTCGATCGTCCGCCCGGCCGTCGAAGAGCGGCTGGCCGTGGCCTCGCCGATCTTTGAGTTCGGCATCAAGGAGGCGGACGGCGGACGGCACCGCTCGGAAAAGGACCTCGCGGTCACCGAGGTGCTGCTCGACATCATGGCTTCGGACAGCTCGCCGCTCTTCCGCCGCCTGCTCGACGCGTCCCTCATCAACGAGGCTTCGTTCAGCTACGAGTATTTTGAAGGCACCGGTTACGGCGCCGTGCTGTTCGGCGGCGAGTCGAGCGACCCGCACGCGGTGTGCGCGGCGATCCGCGAGGAGATGCGCCGGCTGAAAGCGGAGGGCGTCTCCGAGGAAGACGTGCGCCGCAGCGCAAAGTCGCTGTACGGCGCGAACCTCGCCGGCCTCAACAGCCCGGAGGTCATCGCCAACGCGGCGATGACGATGGAATTCAACGGCCGCGAGCTTTTCCGCTATATCGAGTGCTTCTCGGAGATCACGGCGGCGGACGTCAACGCGCGCATTCAGGCGCTTTTCAACGAGGACAAAACGGCGGTTTCCGTCATCTGGCCGCTGGAAGAAGAAAACGCCTGACCCCGGGCGCAAGCAAAGGAAAGGATACGAAAGATTATGACCCATCAGGTTCAGTTTCCGGAGCTCGGCATTTCCGTCGAGGTGAATCCGGTTGCATTGCAGTTCGGCGACTTTAAAATCTACTGGTACGGCATCATCATCGGCATCGGCTTCCTGCTCGCCGTGCTGTACGGCTTTGCCTCGTGCAAAAAGATGAACATCAACAAGGACCACCTGTTCGACGCGATTATCGGCGGCCTGATCGGCGGCATCGTCGGCGCGCGCCTTTACTACGTGCTTTTCTATCCGGGCGACAAATACCTGCAGGACCCGCTCAAGATCTTCGACATCAAGGAGGGCGGCCTCGGCATCTACGGCGGCATCATCGGCGCGCTGCTCGTCGGCGGCCTGATCGCCAAGTGGCGCAAGATGAATGTTTTCGCCGTGCTGGACGTCGCCTCGCTCGGTTTCCTGATCGGCCAGGGCGTCGGCCGCTGGGGCAATTTCGTCAACCAGGAGGCCTTTGGCACGGCGACCGACCTGCCGTGGGGCATGTACAGCGACCGCACGGCGCTGGAGGTTGTCGGCAATGTGCACCCGTGCTTCCTGTATGAATCGCTGCTCTGCCTGCTCGGCTTTGTTGTGCTGCACTTTTTCACGCGCAAATGCCGCCAGTACGACGGCCAGACCTTCCTTCTTTACATTGTCTGGTACGGTATAACGCGCTTCTTCATCGAGGGCCTGCGCACCGACAGCCTGCTGCTGCCGGGCATCGACCTGCGCGTTTCGCAGGTGCTGGCGGCGGCCTCCGCGCTGGCGGCCATCGTGCTGCTGCTGTCTCTTATACACATCTGACGCTGCCGACGAATTAGACGGTGTA
>USBH01000322.1 GCA_900552925.1 uncultured Oscillospiraceae bacterium | reverse complement strand
GCTGCAGTCTCGTGGGCTCGGAGATGTGTATAAGAGACAGCGTCTGCGCGAACGGGTGGCGCAGCGCGAGCAGGAACGCGCCGTCGCCGGGGGCCATATCCAGTATACGGCTCTGCGGCTTCAAAAAGTCCTCGACTTTCTGCCGGTAGCGCCACGGCAGCATCGCGTCCGCACAGCCGTCCGCGACCGTTGCTGCTTCAGAAGCCGCCTGCGCCCACAGGGCGCGCTTTCTGTCGTCCGTCATGTGTTTTTGTCCACCTGGTGGAATTTCTTGAGGTTGCCGGTCTTGCCGTGGCGGCGGTCCAGCTCGGCGCGGATGTCCTCGAGCGCGATGCCCTCGTTGACCATCAAAACGGTCAGGTGGTAGAGCAGGTCGCTGATCTCAAGCACGGTCTCCGCATTGTCGCCGTTTTTCGCGGCGATGATCACCTCGCTGCACTCCTCGCCGCACTTCTTGAGGATCTTGTCGGTGCCCTGCTCAAAAAGATAGCACGTGTAGGAGCCCTCGCGCTTTTCCCCCTTGCGGGCGAGCACGGTCTCGTAGAGCTGCTGCAAAATATCCATGTTCATCCTTCTTTCTCGCTTGATATGCGCGGTTCAAAGCCCGGATTTCTCCGCAAACCCGAAGAAATCTGCGCTGTCCTTTGCGGGCCGCGCCGAAGCCGTTCGGCCCCGGATGCGCCGCCGTGTCAGAAAATCTCCTTAAAGAAGCAGCTGTGGCTGCCGGTGTGGCACGCCGGGCCGGTCTGCACGACCTTGACGAGCAGCGTGTCGTCGTCGCAGTCGGCCGCGATGCTCACGACCTTCTGCACATGGCCGCTCGTCGCGCCCTTGTTCCAGAGCGTCTGGCGGCTGCGGCTGTAAAACCAGGTGTAGCCGGTCTCCAGCGTCTTGATCATCGACTCGCGGTTCATGTAGGCGAGCATCAGCACCTCGCCGGTCGCCGCCTCCTGAATGATCGCGGGGATCAGGTCCGACTTGACGAAGTAGCGCTCCAGATGGTCCTCGATCTCCTCGCGCACCTTCAGCATGTTGCCGGAAAGGCGCTGGCAGGCCGATACCGCCGCGCGCAGGTCGAGCGCCTTCGTGTAGAGCGCCTTGCCCGCAATCGCGCCGTAAAGCCCGAGGTTGTTGAGGTCGACAATGTCCTTGAGGTTGCTGACGCCGCCGCTTGCGATGACGTTGCACGAAACCGCGCGGTTGATTTTGTCGAGCATGACGAGGTTCGGCCCGGCCATCGTGCCGTCCTTCGCGATGTCGGTGACGATCAGATAGCGCACGCCGATGTCCTCCATGCGCCGCGCCATCTCCATGTAGTCGATCTCGCTCTGCTCGGTCCAGCCCTCGGCCGCCACCTTGCCGTCGCGCGCGTCGATGCCGACCGCGATCTTCTTGCCGAAGCGCTTTACCGCCTCGCGCACGAACGCCGGGTCGGTCAGCGCCGCCGAGCCGAGGATCACGCGGTTGACGCCGCGGGAGAGGTAGTATTCGACGCCCTCCATGTCGCGGATGCCGCCGCCGACCTCGATGTTCAGCGACGTGTTGTCGCGGATCGAAAAGATCGTCGCGTCGTTCACGGGCCTGCGCGCCTTCGCGCCGTCGAGATCGACGACGTGCATCCAGCGCGCGCCGTCCGCTTCAAACGACTTCGCCGTCTCTACGGGGTCCGCCGCCACCTGTTCCGCCGTGGCGTAATCCCCCTGAAACAGGCGCACGCAGCGCCCGTCCTTCAAGTCAATTGCCGGTAAAATAATCATCCTGTTCCCCCATGCTGTTGTGATGCGGCGCGCGGCCGCCCGTTCTGTTTTTTTCGCCGTCCGGCCTTATTCGCTGAGCGTCCCCTTTGTGGAGAGTACTGCTCCGGTGCTGTTTTCCGCGGTCGCATCGCAGAGCGCGTGCGCGGCCGCCTTGAACAGCGCCTCGATCATATGATGCGCATTTTTCCCGTACGGGCAGCGCAGATGCAGCGTAAAGCCTGTCTCTTATACACATCTCCGAGCCCACGAGACTGCAGCTAATCTCG
>USBH01000321.1 GCA_900552925.1 uncultured Oscillospiraceae bacterium | reverse complement strand
ACCGACGATTCCGACCCGTACGTCGTGGACGACGCGGCGCTGCAGGCGCCGGAGCACAGGACGATGGGGCGGGCCTCGATGAATTTCCTGACCTCGCTTTCCCTGAGTTTCAACAACCTGCGCACGAAGAAGGGGCGCACGCTGCTCACCGCGTTCGCCGGGTCGATCGGCATCATCGGCATCGCGCTGATCCTTTCGCTCTCGACCGGCGTGAACCAGTATATCACCGACATTCAGAAAGAGACGATGACCTCTTACCCGCTGATGATTACGGCGGAGACGTTCGACATGGCGTCGCTGATGGAGCTGCAGGGCGCGATGGGCGCCGTGCAGGGCGGCGCGGAGGAGACGGCCGACCAGAACGCGACCGGCGTCCATGCCGACCACCGGCAGCTCGAAATGCAGGAGTCGCTCGAGTCGAGCGTCACGGAAAACGATCTGACGGCGTTCAAGAATTACCTGGACGACCCGGACAGCGAGATCGCGCAGTATCTCGGTGAAAACGGCGTCGTTTACACCTACAACGTCCAGTTCGACGTGTTCGCACGCGACGCGGACGGCAACATCGTCAACACGAGCATGGACGTCGACGAAGCGGCCGAGAGCGCGGAAGAATCGGATTTCAGCGCGATGATGAACCAGAACATGCAGAACGCGATGACGATGATGACCGGCTCCGACGGCGGCGCGGAGAACTTTGAAGAGATGATGGTCGGCGTGGACAGCACGATCAGCCCCGTCGTCACCGACAGCTACGACCTGCTCTACGGCGCGTGGCCGGAAGCGTACAACGAGGTGGTGCTCGTGCTCGACGAGCAGAACTCGATCCCGACCGACACGCTCTACCAGCTCGGCCTGCTCACGGGCGACGAGTACGAGGAAATCCGCACGCAGATCGAGGACGGGGAGGAGCCGGAGGCGTTTGAATGGGATTATGCCGACGCCTGTGACCGGACCTTCTGGCTCGTGCCGGCGTGCGACCGCTACGCGGAAAACGAGGACGGCACGTTCACCTATATCGAGGAGGAAAACGGCGGCGCCGAGCAGCTCATCGAGGATGCGCTCGAGCTGAAGGTCGTCGGCGTGATCCGCCCGAAGGCCGACGCGGCAAACGCGCCGCTGCGCGCGCCGCTGGCGTACACCTCGAAGCTCACGGATTATGTGATCGAGCATACGAACGACAGCGCGGTCATCCGCGCGCAGGAGGAGACGCCGGAAATCAATGTGCTCAACGGCGTGGGCTTTGAAGCCGCGGACGACGAGAAGAAGGCCGAGGATGCGGCCGCGTACATCTCGAAGCTCGGCGTTTCGGAAAAGGCCTCGCTGTATACGATGATCCTCTACTACAACGCGCAGGAAGCGGACGGCGCGGAAACGGAGCAGCAGGCGCAGACCGCGCAGGCGTCACAGGCCGGCGCGGCGGCGCAGATGGACGAGAGCCAGATGGCGGCGGCGCTGTCCGCACCGTTCAGCCGCAGGTAGCAGCTTGCCCAGTTTTCCGGCAGGGTGAAACTGCGCTGGTACTCCCCAATGGGGTTATAGTCCTGCGGAATCTGACCGGGGTGCAGCTTTTCGTGGCCGTCTCACGGGTACTGGGTATTGACGTAATGGGGTGCGCCGTAGGGCTTGCCGGGCTTTTGCAGGCTCTGCATCTGGATAAAGCCCGGCACGGTCAGGGTATCCCAGTCCGTAAAGGGTGCAGTCAGGTTTTCCGCGTAGCGGAAGTTCCACTCGCCGTCCAGGCTGACGGTCAGCGGCAGTTCGGGGCTTGTCTGGTCGGCAAAGTGGGCATGGAAGGGCAGCCGGTTCTGCTGGAAAATTTCCGGGTCGGCCAGAAGCGCCGGGGTGATTGGTTCGCGCAAAGGCATATCGGGTACCTCCTCAAATTTTCAAATGAGCTCTATGCAAAAAACGGCCGCCCTAAGCGAAGGAAAGGCAGCCGTTTTTTGCAGAATGGAGATATGCTGTTTTATGATGAAGGAGTCTGTCTCTTATACACATCTGACGCTGCCGACGAATTAGACGGTGTAG
>USBH01000320.1 GCA_900552925.1 uncultured Oscillospiraceae bacterium | reverse complement strand
TACGAGATTAGCTGCAGTCTCGTGGGCTCGGAGATGTGTATAAGAGACAGACGTGCACTACACCGAGTACCCGGCGGGGTACATGGAAAAGGAATGGGGCGTGCACCCGCACGGCTCGTGGACGGCGGCTTACCGCGATGCGGCGGCGCTCGAGTGGATGTTCTCCCGGACGCGCCGCGACCGCTATGAGGCGGAGATGCTCTGCCCCGGCGTGTTCTACATCGAGGACTTCAACGACGATTCGATGTATCTCGTCGAGGGCCGCGACAAGGCGCTTCTGATCGACACCGGGCTCGGCGACGGCGACCCGCTCGCCTTCGCGCAGACGCTGACCGCGCTGCCCGTGGAGCTTGCGGTGACGCACGCGCACCTCGACCACATGCGGCACAGCCACCGGTTCGCGCGGTTCTACATGTCGAAGAAGGATTTGCCGCTGCTGCCGCGCGTGCAGGATTCGTTCCCCGAGAACACCTCCACGGCGGAGCAGGTCATCGACATCCGCGACGGCGACGTGATCGACCTCGGCGGCGTGGCGATCGAGGTCGCCGAGGTCGGCGGCCACACGCCCGGCTCGGTCGTGTTCATCGACCGCACGCACAAGTGCCTGTTTACCGGCGACGCGCTCGGCCTGTGGATGCAGGTGCCGATGGCGCTGCCGATCAGCGCCTACCGGGACAACCTGCTGCGCCTGCAGGCAAAGCTCGCGCAGCCGGGGTATACCGAGCTCGCGTTCCTCGGCGGCCACCGCCGGCAGGAGGGCGGCGTGCACCCCGGCGAGCCGTACGTGCCGAACAGCTACGAGAAGCTCGAGGACATGGTCGCGCTCTGCAACAAGCTGCTCGCAGGCGAAGTCGAGGGCGAGCCGTACCCGGTGGATTTCGGCGAGCCGGCCTTTGCGGTGTCCTACAAAACCGCCAACATGGTGTATAAGGAATCCGTGCGCTGCTGAGCCGCTTTGCCGGATCCTCGGGCAGTTCCGGCACCGGCGCCGCCACATGGGCCTGATTTACGGCTTCCTCGTCGAGGACATTGGAAAATGGCCGTATGTGCTGAATATGCAGGGGCGCTGCCCGGAGGCCCCGATGCCGAATGATTACGACTGAAAAGGGTGGGAATACGATGAAAATTTACGGTTCGATGCTGTGCAAGGACTGCGTCGCGTGCTGCGCGGCGCTGGATGCGGCCGGCGTCGGTTACACGTTTTTGAGCATTACGGACGAGCTGCAGAATTTGAAGGACTTCCTGCGCCTGCGCGACGGCAACCCGCTGTTTGACGATGCGCGCGCCGCGGGCAGCATCGGCATCCCGTATCTCGTTCTGGAGGACGGCACGGCGACGTTCGACTGGGAAGCGCTGCTGCCGCAGGAGGCGCGCAGTGAAAAAGCAGACTGAGGTTGTCGCCGCACTGATCTGGGACGGCGGGCGCTTTATGATCTGCCAGCGCCCCGCGCACAAGGCGCGCGGCCTGCTGTGGGAGTTTGTCGGCGGCAAGGTCGAGCCGGGCGAGACGAAGCCCGCGGCGCTCGCGCGCGAATGCCGCGAGGAGCTGGGCGTCGAGGTGGAGGTCGGCGGGGAATTCATGGCGGTCACGCACGATTATCCCGACCTGCTCGTGCATCTGACGCTCTTTCACGCGGTTATCCGCGCCGGCACGCCGCAGAAGCTCGAGCACAACGACATCCGGTGGATCGCGCCGGACGAGATCCCGCAGTACGATTTCTGCCCGGCGGACGTGGAGATCCTCCGCCGCATCCGCCTGCAGTACGGCGCCGCGGAAAAATGAATATGGACCGAACAGAGGCGCCCGGGCACACAGCCCGGGCGTTTGCCATGCCCGCGGAAAAATCCCGCCGCACGGCGCGTTTTAATAAAACGCAAACAACTCGGAATCAATTCGAAAACACAACCGCCTTAAAATAAAACCATCCAATGCGGAAGCACACAAAAAAGATTTGGAGGTTGTTCAAAATGAAGAAGAAGGATTTTATCACGTTGGTTATGAGCACGGTGGGCGGCATTCTCTTTGCCCTCGGCA
>USBH01000319.1 GCA_900552925.1 uncultured Oscillospiraceae bacterium | reverse complement strand
GTTCCCTTGCGGATGCCGATGCTTCTGAAAAAGTTCGCCGCGCGGTTCGATAGCTTTTTGATATCGGTGAAGGTGAAGATCCGCTCGTGGTCGTGGTCGTCGCACCAGACAAGCGCCTTCTTTTCCGGCTCGCTGTCCGCCCATGCGTCCACGATGTCGAAGCCGAAATTGAAGTTTTCCGGCACATTCACCTTGTAGTTTGCCTTAAAATCCTCGTAGGAATCGAATTCGATACGAGGCAGAAATCGATCGAGTAACATTTGCAACAGTCCTTTTATATTTTTACACAGCGCCGGGCGCTGTCATCCCTTTGTCTCACTCTGCAATAACCGTCAGGAAACGCGCCTTTACGTCGCCGCCGCAGCGCTGGCCGTGCGGCTTCGTCGGGTTGAAGTAAATGGAATCCCCCGCCTTGAGCGTGAATTCTTCCCCGTCGTAATGGACGATGACTGTGCCTTCCAGAACCAGGTTGAACTCCTGCCCGCTGTGCGTGATGAGGCCGGCCGGCGTGTCCGTCGGCTCCAGCGTCACGAGCAGCGGCTGCATAACCTTACCGTAGTACCGATAGGCGAGGTCTTCGAAATAGTATTCCGGGTTGCGGTTGACAACCTTGCCCTTGCCGCGGCGCACGATGTGGTAGCTGTCCAGTTTGGCCGGTATGCCGGTGACGATCTCGGTGAAGTCTACGCCGAACTTGTTTGCAACCTCGTAGATCAGGCTGATCGGGATGTCGTGACCGTTTTCTTCATAGCCGCGGTAGACTTCCGGATCTACGCCGAGCTCCTGTGCAAGCTGTTCGACCGTATAGTCGCTGACTTCGCGGAGCTCGCGCAGTCTTGCCGAAATCTCATTGTAATCGTTGGACAAAATGAGTCCCCCTTTATCAGTTATTTAGCTATAAGTATAGCACGCAGAGGGGCGTTTTGCAAGTCGGCGCCATGAATTTTGCAAAATCAAGAAAATTACGCGCCGAAAGCGTCGATGGCCGCCCGGGCGTTTGCCATCTCCGCGCGGGTCTCCTCCCGGTCCAGATAGTCGACCGCGTACAGGATCACGCCGTCCGCGCCGGTCTCCTCGGCGCGCTCGATCTGCCGCGCGATCGTGTCGTCGGTGTTGAGCCACGTGCCGTTGTCCGCATCCGTTCCCGCTTTGTAGACGGCAAGCCCGATGTAGAGCTTCACGCTGTCGAGACGCTCCATCGCGTTCCACTGCTGGAGCGCTTCCTCGAACGGAAGGGCTTCGTTTTCAAAGCTGTAGTAGAGCTGCGGGCAGATGTAGTCGATGTACCCGCTCTGCGCGCACCAGGTCAGTACGTCCGCATTGATTTTCTCGTTGTTGTCGAGATTGCCCTGCGGCGAAATGCCGAACACGACGTCCGGCGCAGTCTGCTTGATGCGGTGGTAAACCGCGGCGATCAGCGCGTTGATGTTTGCGGTGCGCCACTCGTGCAGCGGGAGCGGCTCTTCCGTCTCCTCCACATAGGCGGCGTACTGGTTGGCGTCGATCGATTCGTCGTCCGTCGGATAGAAGTAGTCGTCGAAATGGATGCCGTCGACGTCGTACAGCGCCGCGATTTCCGCCGCGCCGTTCGCGATCCGTTCGCGGACGACGGCGCTGGCCGGGTTGTAGTAAATCCCGCCGTCGTATTCGAGAAAATAGAACGGATTCGTCTCGCGGTTCTGCATGTAGAAGCTGCTTTCGGCCAGCGTGCCCGGCGTTGCATCCGTCGAGATGCGCAGCGGATTGATCCACGCGTGGAACTGCATGCCGCACTCGTGCGCCCTGTCGACCATGTACTGCAGCGGGTCGTAGCCTGGGTCTTCCCCCTGCGTGCCGGTCAGGATGTGCGACCAGGGCTCGTACTCCGAGGGATACAGGCTGTCCGCGAACGGACGGACGTGGACGAACACGGCGTTTGCCCCCGCCGCCTTTGCGCTCTCGAGCTTTGCGTCGTAGTTTTCCTTGAACGCAGTTTCCGTCTTTTCCTCCTGTCTCTTATACACATCTCCGAGCCCACGAGACTGCAGCTAATCTCG
>USBH01000318.1 GCA_900552925.1 uncultured Oscillospiraceae bacterium | reverse complement strand
CTCGTGGGCTCGGAGATGTGTATAAGAGACAGCGCCAACGCTTTCTACAATATGGGCGCGGAGCGCGTCGTGCTGGCGCGCGAGCTTTCCCTCTCTGAAATCGCCGAGATCCGCGCCAAAACGCCGTCGGAACTCGAAATCGAAACGTTCGTCCACGGCGCCATGTGCGTATCCTTCTCCGGACGCTGCCTGCTCTCCAACTACCTGACCGGACGGGACGCGAACCGCGGCGACTGCGCGCAGCCCTGCCGCTGGGATTATTATCTCATCGAGCGCACGCGCCCGGACCAGCCCTTCGTGATCCAGCAGGAGCAGAAAAGCGCCTTTATTCTGAACTCGAAGGACATGTGCATGATCGAGCACATTCCGGAGCTGCTCCGCTGTGGCATTTCGAGTCTGAAGATCGAGGGCCGCGCCAAGTCGTCCTACTACGTCGCCTGCATTACGAACGCCTACCGGCACGCGCTCGACGCGGCGCTTGCCGGCCGTCCGCTTCCGCAGTGGGCGCTCGACGAGACCGACAAAATCAGCCACCGTGTGTACAGCACGGGCTTTTACAGCGGGGAGGAGCCGGGACAGACGCCGGAAACCGGCGGGTATATCCGTAACTGGGACATCGCGGCCATCTGCACCGGCGAAGAAAACGGGATGATCCGCCTTTCCCAGCGCAACCGCTTCTTCCGCGGAGAGACCGTCAGCGTGCTGGAGCCGGGTGCGGAGCCGTACACGCTGACGCTCGACGAGCTGTACAACGAAAATATGGAGCCGATCGAAGTCGCGCCGCACGCCACGATGACCGTCTACCTCAAGACGGACCGGCGCATCAGGCCGGGCGCCTTCCTGCGCGTTTACCGCGGACAGCCGCCGCACGCCGCGCCGTAAAGTACAGCGGCCGTCGTCACAGCCCCAACCTGCATAACACCTCCAGAACCGGGCCATACTCGGTGTGGAGGTGTTTTTATGTCCATGCGCCGCATGATCATCGCATATGCCTTTGTCATGTTCTTCGTCGTGATCGCGATTTTCGGCACCGCTTCCGCCGCGCTCGGGGGCGGCATGTACACTGAGGTCGTCGGCAGGCAGAGCACGTACACGCTGCCCGTGGCAAAGGCCCGCGGCACGATTTACGACCGGAACGGCGGGCCGCTCACGAACGCACAGGAAAAGTATATCGCGGCTGTCGTGCCGAACGTGGAATCCGTTTCCCGCCTGAACGCCGCGGCCGGCAGCGACCGCCGCGAAGAGCTTCGCGTCGCGCTCGAGAATGGGAAGCCGTTTCTGATAGAGATCAACACACCGGTCAACGCGGACGGCATCCGGACCTTCCGCGTTTTCGAGCGTTATTCGGAAAACCAGCCGGCTTCCAACCTGATCGGCTATCTGGAAAACGGGGAGACCGGCGCGGACGGCATCGAGAAGAGCTTTGATTCGATGCTTGCCGCCAACGGCGGAGAGATCCGCGTCACGTTTACGATCGACGCGCTCGGCAACGCGATCTCCGGCGCAGAGCTGCTTGTGGAGGACACCTATTCGCGCGCACGCGACGGCGTCGTTCTGACGCTGGACAAAGAAATCCAGATCGCGCTGGAGGAGGCCTGCGCAGCGATCGACAAGGGCGCGGCGGTCGTTCTGGACTGCAAAACCGGGGATATTCTGGCGTCGGCGAGCTTTCCGGCCGTCGATCCCAATCATCTCGACGAATGCCTTGCGGACGAGGACGCGCCCTTTGTCAACCGCGCGCTGAGCGCTTACGCACCCGGCTCCGTCTTCAAGCTCTTCGTGGCGGCCGCCGCGCTGGAGGAGGGCGTGGATTACCGGGCCGTCTACGACTGCACGGGCAGCATCGAGGTCGACGGCATGAAATTTGCCTGCTATGACGGCAAGGCGCACGGCGAAGTCAACATGCACACCGCGCTGCGCAAATCCTGCAACGGTTATTTCGTCCAGCTGCTGGAACAGATCGGCCCGGAAACCGTATTGCAGATGGTGCACGCGCTCAGGTTCGAAAGTCCGCTTGAGCTTGCATCGGGCATCTCGTCC
>USBH01000317.1 GCA_900552925.1 uncultured Oscillospiraceae bacterium | reverse complement strand
AGATTAGCTGCAGTCTCGTGGGCTCGGAGATGTGTATAAGAGACAGCTGTATATCGTGATTGTGCCGCTGCTCGGCCTGCTGCTTAAAAAGCGCGTCGCGCTGCCGGTCTGGGTCAGCGTCGTGATCGCGGCGGCCGGCACCTATCTGCTGAGCATCCAGGAGGATTTCACGATCGCCGCCGGCGACCTGTTCGTGATCCTGTGCGCGGTCTGCTTCTCCGTGCATATCCTGCTCGTGGACCGTTTCTCCCCGTCGGTGAACGGCGTCGAGCTCTCCTGCATCCAGTTCCTCGTGGCCGGCGTGTTTTCCACAATCGTGGCTTTCCTTGTGGAGACGCCGAACGTGCAGGACATCCTGCGCAGCTGGGGGCCGATCCTCTACACGGGCCTGATCTCGAGCGGCGTCGGCTATACGCTCCAGATCCTCGGCCAGAAGGACACGCCGCCTGCGGTCGCCTCGCTGATCATGAGCCTCGAGTCCGTCTTTGCGGCGCTCTCCGGCTGGCTGCTGCTCGGCCAGGGCATGACGGGCCGGGAGGCGGTCGGCTGCGCGCTCGTCTTTGCCGCGGTCGTTCTGGCGCAGATCCCGTTCGACGCGCTGCGCGGCCGCAGCGCCGCGAAAAAACGCGCATAAAAGCCCGCAGGGGCTTCCTTTTTCCGAAAAGCTGTGTTATAGTGTAGGTAAAGGCGGCCGCCCCGGAAAACGGGCGGCAAAATGAAAGGATTGGTATTGAAAATGTCTTCGATGCGCATGATGAGGGTCAAAACCTACGAGGAGATGAGCGCGCTTGCCGCGAGCATGATCGGCGCGCAGGTGATCTTGAAGCCCGACTGCGTGCTCGGCCTTGCGACGGGCTCGTCGCCCATCGGCACGTACAAAAAGCTGGTTGAGAGCTGCAAAAAGGGGCTCCTCGACTTCTCCGGCGTGCGGACGGTCAATCTCGACGAATACTGCGGGCTTTCCGGCGACAACCCGAACAGCTACCGCTATTTCATGAACGACAACCTGTTCGACCACGTCAACATCGACAAGGCGAACACGCATGTGCCGAACGGCTTTGCGGAGGACCTCGAGGCGGAAGCCGCCCGCTATGAAGCGTTCATCGAATTGCTCGGCGGCGTGGACCTGCAGCTGCTCGGCATCGGCCACAACGGCCACATCGGCTTCAACGAGCCGACGGATCATTTCCCGACGACGGTGCACACGGTCGCGCTGACCGAGAGCACGATCAACGCGAACGCGCGCCTTTTCGAGCGCCGCGAGGACGTTCCGACGCAGGCGATCACGATGGGCATCGGCACGATCATGAAGGCGGACAAGATCCTCCTGATCGCGGGCGCGGACAAGAAGGAGATCGTCGAAAAGGCGTTCTACGGCCCGGTCACGCCGGAGGTCCCGGCCTCCGTGCTGCAGCTGCACCGGAACGTCACGGTCATCCTCTGCGAAAACTGAACAGCCTGAAAAAGGCCGCGGGGCATCCGGCAGGAGCCCTGCGGCTTTTCCTGTTTTTGCGGCTGGTTTTACAGGTCGAGCTTTTCGAGCAGCACGCCCGTTTCCCGGTCGACGCGGTCGTAGTCGACGTAGGGGCGGTACAGCGTTTCGACCGCGTCGTGCGTGCGCTTGCACAACCGAAGCTCCTCGACGGCGCGCGCGGTGAGCAGGTCGGCCTCGTGCAGCGCGAAGGAGACGAACTCCGGGATCGGGCTGAGCAGGAACTCGTTCAGCGTGGTGTGCGTGTCGTCCACGGCGCAGAGCATCGTGCCGCTGTCGGGCAGGCGGATGCACTGGGGCAGCTCCGGCGTGAGGAAGTCGGGAAAGACCTCCGCGCGCGTGCCGTTTGCGAGCGCCGCGGCCTCCCGCAGAAAGACGGCGCCGAGAATGCCGGGCAGCAGGACCGTGTTCTCCGCGCCGAGCGTTTCGCGCAGGTCGAGGACGCCGCCGGGCGTCGGCGTGCGCAGGAACAGCGTGCGCGTGCCGCCGGGCGCGGAAAGGGAGAAGCTCTCACGCAGGAACTGTCTCTTATACACATCTCCGAGCCCACGAGACTGCAGCTAATCTC
>USBH01000316.1 GCA_900552925.1 uncultured Oscillospiraceae bacterium | reverse complement strand
CTAATTCGTCGGCAGCGTCAGATGTGTATAAGAGACAGGAATAGTAGAAGGCGTCATCGGGCAGTGTACCTCCAACAGATTCCGGGGCCGCGTCGTAGAGGACCTCGAGGTAGCCCGAGATCTTCTCCTGCATCTCACTGCCCTTGATGAAGCGGATGTTGCAGTAGGGCAGCGCCTGCAGCGCGACCGGCTCCTTCGGCACGATCTCATACCCGGCGATCAGCGCGGCGGCTTCCTCCGGGTTCGTCTCGGTGTACTCGATCGACGCCTCGTATTCCTTCAGGAACTCGGCGAACGCCTGCGGGTTTTCCTCAAGCACCTCGTTGCGGACGATCGTGACGCCCGTGACGAGCGTGCTGCCGCCCTCGCCCTGCAGCTTGTCCCACTCGTCCGTCAGGCTGAGCGCGATGCGCAGGTTTTCGTTCTGCATCATGGCCGTCGTGACGAACGGCTGCGGCAGGACCGCGATGGCGTCCTCCGCCTCGGCGAGCTTCGCCGCGACCTCGGTCGACTCGGACAGGTACTCGATCGTCACGTCCGTCTCGGGGTCGATGCCGTTTTCGCGCAGGATGTAGTTGAGGCTGTACTCCGGCGTCGTCCCCTTGCCGGTCGAATAGATCGTCTTGCCGCGCAGGTCCTCGACGGACTGGATCGTGTCGCCGGTCTCCACGACGTACAGCACGCCGAGCGTGTTGATCGCCGCGACGGAGATCGCGCCGTCCGTCTTGTTGTAGAGGACCGAGGCGAGGTTGCACGGGACGTTCGCGATGTCGATCGTGCCGTTCGCGATGCCCGCGGTGATCTCATCGGCCGTGCCGTACATCGTCACGTTGTAGGTGTTGAAGGTCTCGCCGTTTTCGGCGTCCTGCATCAGCTTGACCATGCCCATCGTCGTCGGGCCCTTCAGGGAAGCTACCGCGTACGTGGCCGGCTCCGCCGTGACCGAAACCGTGTCGGAATCTTCCCCGCTCTCCGTGCTTTCCGAAGCGGACGACTCCGGCGCCTGCGTAGCCTCTGAAGACGGCTCTGCGGCGGATTCCCCGCCGGTCTGCGCGCACGCCGCAAACGACGCGACGCAGACGAGCGCCGCCAGCAAAACGGCTGCAATTTTTTTCATAAAGATACATTCCTTTCTCTTTTCAATTTTCAGCGCCGCCGCTAAATGCGGCCGAGCGCAGTCGGATCTGTGATTCGGTAGCCCGCGCCCTCCGGCACGATGAGCCCCTGCGCCGTGAGCGCGCCGAGCGCCCGGAACAGGCTGGCCCTCGATACGCTCAGGTACTTTGCGAGCTGCTCCTTGGAGACGTCGATCTCCGCGAAGCCGGTCTCGTCGGCCTGCCGCAGCAGGTAGGCCGCGAGGCGTGCGCCGCACGTCGGGATGCCCATCAGCTCCACCTTGTCGGCAAGGTACAGGATCTTCCGGTTGCACAGCGCGAGATAGCGCCGCAGCAGCGCGCTGTCCTGCTCCAAAAGCGCGATGAACCGCGCGGTCGGCAGAAACGCGACGCCGGTGCGCACCTTGCAGTGCAGGTACGTCGGCATTTCCCGCTCCAGAAAGACATTGCAGATGCCGAACTCACTGCCGGCGTGCAGCGTCGAGACGTTCTGCCGTGCGCCGGGCGACGCGCCGCGCGTGTAGACGTCGGCCTCGCCGAACGCCAGCACGCCGACGCAGGGCGCGCCGTCCTGCACGGCGCTGATCGTTTCCCCGCGGTGGAACTCCCGCAGGAACGCGCCGCTTCCGGCGGCGTCCATCCCCGCAAAGAGCGCGCTTTTCTCGAAGGCCTCCTGAAGCGGAAGCGCCCCGGCCTTCCGGTCTGCCGCCATACCGCAGCCCCCTTTCAGAGAGAAGCCCCGGCGCAGATCCGCGGCATTCCCGATTTGCAAAAACATCGTATCATATAAGACGGTTTTTGTCAATGCGTCTTTTGGGCGGGCGGAAATTTCACGCGAAAAATCTGAAAAAAGTCGTCAAAGCAGTTGACGAACCCATACTTCTGTGCTATAATACCGAGTGTCGCAAAATGTGCGGGTGTAGTTCAATGGTAGAATCCCAGCCTTCCAAGCTGGTCGTGTGGGTTC
>USBH01000315.1 GCA_900552925.1 uncultured Oscillospiraceae bacterium | reverse complement strand
AATTCGTCGGCAGCGTCAGATGTGTATAAGAGACAGCTGTACATCCGTCCGTTCGTCATCGCGACGGACCCCTTCCTCGGCGTCCGCCCGTCTGATACCTATAAATTCATCATCATCCTTTCGCCGGTCGGCGCGTATTACGAGAGTGGTCTGGACCCGGTGAAGATCTGGATCGAGGACGAATACGTCCGCGCGGTCCGCGGCGGCATCGGCGAAGCCAAGACCGGCGGCAACTACGTCGCGAGCCTCGTTGCGCAGATGAAGGCGCACGACGAGGGCTATTCGCAGGTGCTCTGGCTCGACGGCGTCGAGCGCAAGTACATCGAGGAAGTCGGCGCGATGAACATCTTCTTCAAGATCAACGGCACCGTCGTCACGCCGAAGCTCAACGGCAGCATCCTGCCGGGCGTCACGCGCGCTTCGTGCATCGATCTGTGCAAGCATTGGGGCCTCCCGGTCGAGGAGCGCAGAATCTCCGTCGACGAGCTCGTCGAGGCGGCGCGCACCGGCGCGCTCGAAGAATGCTGGGGCAGCGGCACGGCTGCGGTCATCTCGCCGGTCGGCCATCTCCGCTTCGAGGACGAGGTCATGCAGATCTCGGACGGCGGCATTGGCCCGGTCAGCCAGAAGCTGTACGACACCGTGACCGGCATCCAGACCGGCAAGGTCGAGGACACGCTCGGCTGGACTGTCGAGGTCAAGTAAGTTTCGCAAAAAAAAAATTTGGAGGCAGGCGAGTACCTGTCTCCAATTTTTTTGGAAGTGAAATAGTTTTTCACGGCGTTTTGGGGGAATGAAAATGATAGAAATCGGTGCGATCGTATGGGGCGTGCAGGACATCGCGCGGGCCGTTCGGTTCTGGAGCGCGGCGCTGCATTATAAATTGAAAGGCGCGCCTTCGGCGGATTGGGCGATCCTGATCCCGGTCGAGGGCGATGGGGTTCAGATCTCGCTGAGCAAGGTGTCGTCCCCGAAAGCCAGGCGCCACCACATCGATCTGTTCACGGACGATCAGGAAGCGGAGGTAAAGCGGCTGATTGCGCTCGGCGCAACGCGAAAGGAATGGATGTACCCGCCCGAAGCGGATTACGTGGTCCTGCAGGACCCGGACGGAAACCCGTTCTGCGTCGTGCAGCGTTGAGGAAACGGTTTCAATGCCGCGCTGCGGGAAGAGACAGGCAGGGGTGAAAGCGGACGACCAGGCTCCCGTTACACGCGGATGAGCCGCTCGGTGTAGTCGAGCCCGGCGGGCCGCCGCTGCGCCGTGCACAGGGCGTACATGTCGTCGGCGCGGGCCTCCAGCTCGAAAATGCGCTGTGCGTCGGCGGGGAGCTTTTTTAGGTCGGCCGGGCGCATGACGTAGGGCAGTGACGGCGAAGCGGCGCGGATCAGCGCCGCGCCCGCCGCGGTCATGCCGAGCACGCGCAGGTACGGCGGCGCGGCGGGCAGGTCGTCGGTCAGGCCGAGATATGCGGCAAGCGCGATGCGCCGGATGCGCGCGTGGCTGTAGCGCTTCGTCTTGACCGCGTCGTACAGCGCTTCAAGCGTCTGCACGGTCCCGGCCGCCGCGCGGATGCGGCGCTCGATGCCCTCGGCGACGTCCGGCACGCGGCGCAGAGCCTCGGGCGAAGCGGTGGAGAGAAACGCGAGGATCGCGCGCTCCAGATACTGCAGGTCGGCCGGATACTGCCCGGCTTCCCGCAAGGTGCGGATGCGCGCCGCGGTCGCCTCGGGCACATAGGGGGCGATGTCGCCCGCGTCGGCGCTCATGCGGCGCAGCAGGCTCGCGGAGGCAAAGCGGCCGCTGGCTGCTTCGGCGTCGTGACCGACGGCAATGCGCCGGAGCGTGCGCGGCTCGAGCTTCCCGCCGGTCTGCAGGATCGCCTTGCAGTATTCGATGCCGAGGATGTTGTTCGGCTGCGTGCAGAGCGCGGCGCATTCGGCGCCGAACGCTTTTTCAATGGCGCGCGTGCGCGCGGCGGCAAAGGGCAGGCCCGCTGCGAGGTGGGGGCGCAGGTCGTCCGCGAGCTGCGCGGAAAGCAGGTACTGTCTCTTATACACATCTGACGCTGCCGACGAATTAGACGGTGTAGAT
>USBH01000314.1 GCA_900552925.1 uncultured Oscillospiraceae bacterium | reverse complement strand
CGAGATTAGCTGCAGTCTCGTGGGCTCGGAGATGTGTATAAGAGACAGGGTCTTCCAGCAGGTCCCGGTTTTTGCGGGGATCAAGTCGATCCAGCCGGTGCGGTTCCTTTCGGACCACACGGGCCCGTGAGAAAGGAGGGTGCTTTATGTCTCTGCGCAGCACACCGGTGATCCCGGAATACATCACCGTGCACCTCGGCCTGCCGGATGAGCCGGCGGAAAACGTGCGCGTCGCCTTTCCGGATTACATCAAGAACGTGGCCTCCAGCGAGATTTACCCGAACTGGCCGGAGGCTGCGGTCCGCGCCAACATCCTCGCGCAGATCTCCTATGCCCTGAACCGCGTCTACACGGAGTTTTACCGCAGCCAGGGCTACGACTTCGACATCACGAATACGACGCAGTACGACCAGATGTACATCCACGGGCGGGATATTTTCGAGAACATCTCGCAGATCGTGGACGACATCTTCAACGATTACATCGTGAAGCAGGGCAACGTGCAGCCGTTTTTCGCCCAGTACTGCAACGGCACGACCTCGAAATGCCCCGGCCTTTCGCAGTGGGGGACTGTCGACCTCGCCAATGAGGGCATGATCCCGTATGAGATTTTACAGCACTACTACGGGGACGACATCAACATCGTCTTCAACGCGCCGGTCGCCGATGTGCCGATGTCGTATCCGGGCCGCCCGCTGCGCCTCGGCAACGTGGGCGAGGAGGTGCGCGTCATCAAGCGGCAGCTCAACCGCATTGCGGAAAACTACCCGGCCATCCCCAAAATCCCCGAGCTGAACGGGTATTTCAACCGCGAGACCGAGGACGCCGTGCGGGCCTTCCAGAGCATTTTCAACCTCACGGTGGACGGCGTCGTCGGTAAGGCGACCTGGTACAAGATCAAGTCGATCTACAACGGCATCAAGCGCCTGAACGATCTGTACTCGGAGGGGCTGACGCCCGAGGAGGTCGAGCGCTTCTACCCCGAGGTGCTGCGGGAGGGCGACACCGGCCGCTATGTGCAGGAGACGCAGCTGATTCTCGCGGTCATCGCGTTTTTCGACAACCAGATCCCCGCGCCGCCGGTCAACGGCGTTTTCGACGAACAGACGCGCGAGTCGCTGATGGCGTTCCAGCGGCGGTACGGCCTTACGCCGGACGGCATCCTCGGCCCGCTGACGAAGAACCAGCTGGTCAAGGTCTACCGCGACACGGTGGCGAACGTGCCGCCCGACGCCGTGCCGGACAGCAGCTTCCTGTATCCGGGCCGGTACGTCCTGCAGGGCATGCGCGGCGACGATGTGCGCGACCTGCAGAACCTCATCAACATGGCGGCGGAGACGAACGACTATATCCCGACGCTGCACGTGGACGGCATCTTCGGCTCGAACACCGAGACGGCCGTGCGCGCGATCCAGCAGCACGAAGGGCTCGAGGTCAACGGCATTGTGGGGCCGATCACGTGGAACCGCATCGCGGACCTCGCGCGCGGGAGCCGGGGAAGCGAATAAGAAGCGGCCGGATGCCGGGGGAACGCCCGGGTCCGGCCGTTTCCGCGTGCGAAAAGCACCGCGCGGCGCCCCGGTTCCCCGCCGTGCCGGCGTTGACTTTCGGTGAGGAACATGGTATCCTGTTTCCGAAAGAAAACGGGGAGGACGGCGGCTTCCCGGCCGCGTCCTGTCGAAAAAACAAAGCGCGGGAATAGCCTGCGCGGAAAAGGATGGAAATCAAATGATCGATGCGGCGGTAAGGGAAAAGAATAGGCAGTATTGGGACGGCGCGGCCGACAACTGGTTCGGCGCGACGGCCCTGCCGGAATACGGCGTGCACTGCGTGACGGAGGACGAACTGCACTTTTTCGACGGCGTGCAGGGCAAGCGGCTGCTGGAGGTCGGCTGCGGCAGCGGGCACTCGCTCGTCTGGCAGGCGAAGCACGGCGCGGGCGAGCTGTGGGGGCTGGACATTTCGGAAAGCCAGCTGCGCAACGCATCGCGCTGGCTCGCCGAAAACGGCGTGGAGGCGCACCTCGTCTGCTCGCCGATGGAGGAGCCCTGCGGCATTCCGGAGCTGTCTCTTATACACATCTCCGAGCCCACGAGACTGCAGCTAATCTC
>USBH01000313.1 GCA_900552925.1 uncultured Oscillospiraceae bacterium | reverse complement strand
GTCGGCAGCGTCAGATGTGTATAAGAGACAGATCTTCGCGCTCGGCGCGGCGGCGTTTGCCGTCTCGGACGTGTTTGTCGCGAAGGATGCGCTTTCCGGCGCGACCGACCGCCAGCGCAACGGCGCGCTGCTGCTCTACTACCTCGCCGTGTACGCGATGGCCTTCGTGCAGCTCTGAGCCGGCTGCAGCGTGTGTGGTGAACGGTCCGGCCGCGGCGTGAAATCGTCCGCGCGGCTCAGCAGCGTGTGAATTTCATCAGTACGGATTTCGGCAGCACGTGGGCAAGGAAGCGGTAAAATTTGTAGAACGCGCCCATCGTGCAGACGCTGCGCCCGCGCAGGCCGGCGGAAAGCGCCTTTCTGGCCATTTTTGCCGGGTTCTGGTGCGGCAGCGCGTCGAAGGTGCGGCTCTTGCCGTGCTCGCAACCCGCGACGGGCAGGAATTCCGTGTCCATCGGGCCGGGACAGGCGGCGAGCACGTTGATGCCGCGGGGGCGCAGCTCCTCGCGCAGCGCGCGGGAAAAGCTCTGCACATAGGCCTTTGTGGAGCAGTAGACGGTCATGCGCGGCGTCGGCGCAAACGACGCGATCGAAGAGATATTGAGGATCAGGCTGCCCGCCGTCATGTAGGGCAGGCAGCAGCGCGTCACGGCGGTCAGCGCACGGCAGTTCAGGTCGATCATGCCGGTCTGGTCGCCGGGCTCGCTTTCGGGAAAATCACAGAGACGGCCGAAGCCCGCGTTGTTGATGAGCAGCGACAGCGCGGGCTTTTCCTTTTCGAGCAGGCGCTCCAGCGTCCGGACGGCGGAGGAGTCGGTCAGGTCGAGCGGCACGGGGCGCAGCGTTTTGCCGGGGAACTGCGCGGCAAGCGCCTCGAGGCGCTCGCGGCGGCGTGCAATGAGCCAGAACGTGTCGATATCGGGACAGAGCTCGACGGCGGCGCGGAGAAGCTCCACGCCGAGGCCGGAGGACGCGCCGGTGATGACGGCGGTTTTCATCGTGCATTTCTCCTTTGAAGGCGGCCGGCACAGGCGCCCAGCCGGGCTTTTTTCGCCTGCGGCCGCGTGGTTTGTGTCCCCATTGTACCGCCGGCGGGTCCGGGTGTCAAATTTCTTTTTTTGTCCAATTTGTAAATAAATGAAAAAAATCGGGAAAAAGCAGTACAAATTTTTGCAAAAGTGTGGTACAATGGCGATAACACTTTTGAATTCGCCCGGAAGAGGCTCCGGTGCGGAGAAAGGATCGGCAAAACATGAATACCAGCAAAAAAACCATGGGACGTTTTACCGCGGTCCTGCTCACCGTTCTGGTGCTTGCGGCCGCGTTTTGTCTGCCCGTTTCGGCAGCGGAAACGACGTACACCCTGCCCGATGTGGGCATGACGCTCACGCTGCCGGAGGGCGTGCAGATTCTGACGCCGACGACGCCGGCGGACGACCCGGTCTGGGGCACCGCGAAGGTGCTCGACACGACCGAGAAGATCACGCAGATGAACGAGGACGGCATCCTGGCCGAAATCTATGCGTTTGACGGCGCCTGCACGATCGCGGTCTCGGCGAAGTCCTCCGACTATTCGCAGGCCATCTTCAACCTGAATTATGTCGACGAGGACGCGAAGGCCGACTTTATGGAGCGCATGCAGCCGTCCTCGATGGACGGCCGCACGACCGGCAGCGCGGAGTGGTACGACAACGAGACGATCCCGTTCTTCCGCATCGACATCCAGTCGGAGGCGATCGAGGAGGGGCAGACCGTCCACGAGCGGCTGTACGGCACGATTTTTGACGGCACGCTCGTCGCGCTCGACCTCTACAACGGCGCCGAGGAGATTCCCGAGGAATACGACGCGCTGATGCGCCAGATCGTCGACACGGCCGTGTTCCCGGAGTTCCAGCCGGAGCCGAGCGCGGAGGTCACGCCGGAAATGGTCTGGATGCTGGTCGTGCTCGGGCTGCTGATCGCGCTGATCGTCGGGTTCTTCGTGTACCGCTCGGTCGTGAACCGGCGCGACAAGCGCGAGAAGCACGCGATGGCGGACAGCCTCGCCGCGTACCGCCAGTCGAAGCTCTGTCTCTTATACACATCTGACGCTGCCGACGAATTAGACGGTGTAGAT
>USBH01000312.1 GCA_900552925.1 uncultured Oscillospiraceae bacterium | reverse complement strand
TAAGAGACAGCCGATACGGCGGCGAAAAGCGAAATGTATAAAAACAAAATCCGGAAAAATCGTCGCCGCGCGCCCGTTCACCCGTCCGCATCCTCGGAAATAGCCATGTATATATGTATAAATATACAGTTTTTTGTCGGATTTATCAATTGATCCCCCGGCCGTTTCGGAGTAAAATGGTGATACTGTGAAAAACAGATGAAGGAAGGATTGTAGAACAATGAAAGCCAAAAAGATTCTCGCCGCCGTGCTGGCGGGCGCGCTCGCGCTCTGCGCGACGGCCTGCAGCGGCGGGGAAACCAAGAAAATCGAGAGCCCTGCGGATTTTGAAGGGGCAAAGATCTCGGTGCAGACCGCAACCACCGCGCACGACAGCCTGCAGGAGATGCAGGAGCAGGGCGTGAACGTGGAGATCCTCCCCTACGAGAAGGTCACGCAGTGCTTTGACGACCTCGAGCTCGGCCGCTGCGACGCCGTGTACGTGGACAGCGTCGTCGCCGCCTACTACCTGACCGGCGAAGAGGACAAGTTCCAGAGCGTGTGGCGCAGCGAGGAGGGCGAGCCGATGGGCATCTGCCTGAAGAAGGGCAGCACCGACATGCTCGAGCTCGTGGAGTCCGCCATCGACATGCTGTACTACAACGGCAAGATGGGCGAGATTGCGACGAAGCACTTCGGTTCCGATGTGACCGAGGGCGTGCGCACCGTCACCGAGGAGCCGACGCTCGACCTTTCGAAGCTCTCGACCGTTGAGGACGGCAAGCTGATCATCGGCTTTGAAGCCGGCTACCCGCCGATGGAATACACCGACGACTCCGGCCTTGAGTTCATCGGCTTCGACGTCGACCTCGCCAAGGAGCTCGGCTCCATGTTCGGCCTCGAGGTGGAATTCGTCAATACGACGTTCGACGGCATCTTTGCCGGCCTCGACAAGGGCCAGTACGA
The DNA here is from genome assembly GCA_900552925.1 of uncultured Oscillospiraceae bacterium. Taxonomy (GTDB): domain Bacteria; phylum Bacillota; class Clostridia; order Oscillospirales; family Acutalibacteraceae; genus Hominenteromicrobium; species Hominenteromicrobium gallistercoris. Next base: position 1,187 of record USBH01000312.1, on the reverse strand, counting down.
CATGATCATCGCGGCGGTGTCCATCACGCCGGAGCGCCAGGAAGCCTACGAGATGACCGAGCCGTACATCTCGAACCAGCTCGTCATCGTCACGAAGAAGTAAGTTTCAGGAAAAACGGGTTCAGAGACTCTGCGCGCAGGGTCTCTGAATTGATATGGAGGAAATGAATACGCCATGATGGATGCAATCAACAAAATCATCGGCTGGATGCCCGCGCTGCTCCAGTCCACCGGCACGACGCTTTCACTTTCCGTGCTCTCCGTCGCCGCCGCGCTCGTTTTCAGCGTCTTCCTTGCGCTCGGCAAGATCTCCCGCAATGCGGTGGTCAGCGCCGTCTGCCGCGCCTACATCTTTTTCTTCCGCGGCACGCCGCTTCTGATGCAGCTCTTTTTCATCTACTACACGCTGCCGCAGCTCGTTCCGGCGCTCAACATCCAGAGCCGCTTCTTCGCGGCGTGGCTGGCCTTCACGCTGAACGTCGCGGCCTATCTCGCCGAGATCATCCGCGCCGCGATCGAATCGATCGACAAGGGCCAGATGGAGGCCTCCCGCGCGCTCGGCCTCACGCACAGCCAGGCCATGCGGCTCGTCATCATCCCGCAGGCGTACCGCCGCATGATCCCGCCGATCTGCAACGAGTTCGTCATGGTGCTGAAGGACACCTCGCTCGTCTCGATCATCGCGCTGACCGACCTGACCTACCAGACCAAGATCATCGCCTCGAACAAGGCGAGCGCGCTCGTCTACATCCCGGCCATGATCATCTACCTGATCATCACCGGCGTCTTCACCTTTATTTTCAACCGCCTCGAAAAGCGCCTGTCGATCTACGAATAAGGGGGAACAGATATGTCGATCATCAAAACCGAAAACATCTGCAAATCCTTCGGCTCTGTCGAGGTGCTGAAAAACGTGAGCCTGACCGTTGAGCCCGGCGAGGTCGTCGTCATCATCGGCCCGTCCGGCGCCGGAAAATCGACCTTTCTGCGCTCGCTGAACCGCCTGGAAAAAACAACGAGCGGCAAGATCTGGATCGACGACAAGCTGGTCGAGGACCGTGTGAACGGACACAATCAGGTCAAGATGCACCAGAAGGAGCGCGCCGCCATTCTGCTGGAAATGGGCATGGTGTTCCAGCTGTCTCTTATACACATCTGACGCTGCCGACGAATTAGACGGTGTAGAT
>USBH01000311.1 GCA_900552925.1 uncultured Oscillospiraceae bacterium | reverse complement strand
AGATTAGCTGCAGTCTCGTGGGCTCGGAGATGTGTATAAGAGACAGGTCCTCGCCGGTCTTCGTCAGCGGTGCGGTGAAGTATTCGTAGTTCATGTAGGTGTCGGTGAAATGGGTGCGCAGCTCGTCTTCCGAGATCTCGCGCTCGCCGCCCTCGCCGTACAGCGCCTCAAAGACCTTGAGGTACATCGTGTTGTACTGGGAGTAGGCGATGTCGAACGAGGTCTTTGCGATGCCGAATTTCTCGAGCGAGGTGCCGAACAGGCGCCAGTAGCTGTCGGTCGTCTGCTGCGCCTGCGTGTAGTCGTCGTCGGTCATCGTGAGGCCGAGGCGCTCCATCTCGTCCTGCATCCAGAAATACTGGTTGATGTAGGACGCCGCGCGGTCTGTGATCCACTCGGCGGCGGGGGTATCCTCGACTTCGCCCTCCAGCACTCTGGTCTCGGTGTCGATCTGCGCCGCCGCTTCATTGTATGCGACGGAGAGATAATAAATGTATGCGCCGATGGGAAGCTCCGTATCGCCCTTGCGCGCGGACCAGGTCAGGTTTTCGTTGTAGCAGCCCGCGAGGCTGAGGCTCAGGACGGCTGCGAGCAGGAACGCCGCAGCGCGTTTTGCAAATTTTTTCATCGTGTGTTCAAGCCTTTCGTTTTGGTGTGCTTTCGTTATTATACTGCCGATGCGGCCGGTTGTCCAGCATCTTAACAGGCGAATGTGTATTTTCTGTGAAGGTCAACGGGCTTCCGCGTCGCCGCACAGGATTTTCAGCGTGTCCTCGAGCACGTCGAGCGGCGGCTTTCCGGCCAGCGCGACGCTGATGTACGGGCGGCTGCCGGCCGAGAGCATGACCTTGTTCGGCATGCCCTGAATCAGCCGCTTGACGCGGTCCATGTCGAATTTGTCCTTGTAGAGCAGGATCGCGTTGGCCTGCTGCTTGACCTCGGTGATGCCGAGCGAGGTCGCGCGGCTGCGCAGCAGCGCGATGTCGATCAGGCCGTAAACGCTTTCGGGCGGCTCGCCGAAGCGGTCGATCAGCTCGTCGACGACGTCGCTCGAGTCCTCGTATGTCTTGATCTCGGCGATGCGGCGGTACACCTCGAGGCGCAGCGCGGTGGAGTCGATGTAGCTTTCCGGGATGTGCGCCTGCACCTGCATGTCGACCGAGCACTCCTCCACCGGCACCTCGGGCGTTTCGCCCTTCATCAGCGCGACGGCCTCGTTCAGCAGCTTCAGGTACATGTCGTAGCCGACGCTCTCCATGTGGCCGTGCTGCTCGCCGCCGAGGATGTTGCCTGCGCCGCGGATCTCGAGGTCGCGCATCGCGATCTTGAAGCCGGAGCCGAACTCCGTGAATTCGCGGATCGCCGAAAGGCGTTTCTGCGAGATCTCGCTTAAAACCTTGCCGCGCGTGAATGTGAAGTAGGCGTAGGCGCGCCGCGTGCTGCGGCCCACGCGCCCGCGCAGCTGGTGCAGCTGCGAAAGGCCCATGCGGTCGGCGTTGTCGATGATCAGCGTGTTCGCGTTCGGCACGTCGACGCCCGTCTCGATGATCGTCGTGCAGACGAGGATGTCGATCTCGTGCTCGATCAGCCGCCGCCAGATTTCCGAAAGCTCCTGTTCGCTCATCTTGCCGTGGCCGATGCCGATGCGCGCCTCGGGCACCCGCGCCTGGATGCCGGCGGCGACGCGCTCGATGGAGGCGACGTCGTTGTGCAGGTAGTAGACCTGCCCGCCGCGGCGCAGTTCCTTCTTGATCGCGTCCGTGATGACGCCGGGGTCGTACTCGAGCACGTACGTCTGCACGGGGTGCCGGTCGTGCGGCGCCTCCTCGATGACCGACATGTCGCGGATGCCGGAGAGCGCCATGTTCAGCGTGCGGGGGATCGGCGTCGCCGAAAGCGTCAGCACGTCGGCCGACTTGCAGACCTTGAGGCGCTCCTTCTGCTGGACGCCGAAGCGCTGCTCCTCGTCGATGATGACGAGGCCGAGGTCCTTGAACTGCACGTCCTTGGAGACGAGCCGGTGCGTGCCGACGATCAGGTCGATGCTGCCGCGCTTCAGCTTGCGCAGGATCTCGTCCTGCTGCTTCGGCGTGCGGAAGCGCGAGAGCAGCTCGATGTCGACCGGGAAGCCCTCCATGCGC
>USBH01000310.1 GCA_900552925.1 uncultured Oscillospiraceae bacterium | reverse complement strand
ACATGAACGCATCTGCCTGCGCTTTGGCGCGGACGGAAGCTATACGATATACGGCGGATGAGCCGCCGGGAAAGGACTTTCCATGCCAGAAATCAACGAAACCAGGCTGCGCGAGCAGATCTCCAAAAACCAGCTCGCTTCCCTGTATTTTCTTTACGGGGAGGAAAAGTTTCTCGTCAAGCGCGATGTGCTCCGCCTGACCAGAAAATTTTCCACTGCGGATTTTCCGGAATTCAACTTCAACGAATTCCCGCACACGGCTTCCATCGACGAGATCGCGGACGCGGCGATGGCGCTGCCGTTTATGGCGGAGCGCAAATGCGTGACGGTTTCCGACCTGAACGTCGACGCGCTCGGCGCTTCGGAGCAAAGCAAGCTTCAGGAGCTGATCGAAAACGTCCCGGAAACGACGGTGCTCGTTTTCTTTCTGCCGACGCTCGAAATCGACGTCAAAAAGAGCGCCAAATGGCGCAATTTCATCAAGAAAGTCGACGCGGCCGGCTGCTCCATCTGCTATGCGCGCCGCAGCGAAAGCGACCTGGAGAAATTCCTCTGCCGCGAAGCTGAAAAAAGAGGCTGCACGCTTTCCCGCGCGCTCGCGGGCCGGATCCTCCGCTACACGGGCAGCGACCTGAACGCGCTGACCAACGAGATCCAGAAGCTCTGCGCGTTTGCGGGCGGCGGCGAAATCACGGGCGACCAGATCGAGGAGATTGTCACCAAGAACATGGAAACGACGGTTTTCCTGCTGAGCAACGCGCTCGTGCGCGGCGATTACTCCAAGGCGTACACGCTGCTCGATCTGCTGATCAGCCAGGGAGAAAAGCCGATCACGATCCTCTCCGTTCTGAGCGGCGCCTACATCGACATGTACCGCGTCCGCGCGGCGATCGAGAGCGGCAAAACTTCGCGCGCGCCGGCGGAATACGGCGATTACAAGGGGCGCGATTTCCGGCTGAAATACGCCGAGCGCGATATGCGCGACCTCTCCCTCGAGGTCCTGCGCGAAAGCATCGCGCTGCTGCTCGACTGCGACCTCTCCCTGAAGCTCTCGAGCGGCGACGCGATGGACCGCATCGTGCTGGAAAAGCTCTTTTCGAAGCTGCTCTATGCGGCGCACCGCGGCCATGTGGCCTGAATCGAGGTGCGCGATGGTAACGATACGCGAGGCCATTCTGGTGGAGGGCCGGTACGACAAAATCAAGCTGTCATCGCTCGTGGATGCGGTGATCGTGGAGACGAACGGCTTTTCCATCTACAAGGACGCGCAAAAGCGCGCGTTCATCAAAAAGCTCGCCGCCGAGCGTGGGGTCGTGATCCTCACGGACAGCGACAACGCCGGGCGGCAGATCCGCAGCTACGTCGCCGCGTGGCTGCCGGCGGAGCAGGTCCGGCACGCCTATATCCCGGATCTGTACGGCAAGGAAAAGCGCAAGGCCGCGCCGTCCAAGGAGGGCAAGCTCGGCGTTGAAGGCGTTCCGGCCGAGGTCCTGCTGCAGGCGCTGCGCGACGCGGGCGTTTCGGAAGCCGATGCGGCCGAAGCGCAGGGGCCGCAGTGCACGGCGGCGGATTTCGTCGCGCTCGGGCTCTCCGGCGGGCCGAACAGTGCGGCGCTGCGCCGGAATCTGCTGCGGGCGCTCGGGCTGCCCGAAAATCTCAGCACAAAAATGCTGCTGCGCTGGATCGACAGCCCGGAGAAAAAGCAGCGGTTCCTTTCGGCGCTCAAAAAAATACAGGGCGGTGCTTGACAAAGCCCGCCGCGTCCTCTATAATAAGCGCAACGGCATGGATGAAAAGAAGTACGCATTGCCTTCCGGCAAAGAGAGCCTGCGGTCGGTGTAAGCAGGCGCGGCGGTGTGCGGAAATACATTTCGGAGCCGTCGCCTTGAAGGGTTTTCTGCGTAGGGGCGACCGTGTGCGCACGTTACAGCGCTGGGGTATGTTTGTACCCGTTGAGGCCTTCGGATGCGAGTCCGGGGCGAACTGAGGTGGTACCGCGGTTATTCCGCCCTCTGCAAAATTGCAGGGGGCTTTTTTCATGCCCCCGAAAAAGAAAGGAAGAACAAAAATGGGAATCTACGAAGAGCTTCAGGCACGCGGCCTGATCTGTCTCTTATACACATCTGACGCTGCCGACGAATT
>USBH01000309.1 GCA_900552925.1 uncultured Oscillospiraceae bacterium | reverse complement strand
AATTCGTCGGCAGCGTCAGATGTGTATAAGAGACAGTTCTTGCGGATCGCGAAGTTGCGGCTTTCGACCTTCTTCTGCGCGTTTTCAATCGTGTTCGAGAGGATCGAGGCCTCGATCGGCGTGTTGTCGTCGACGTTCAGGCGCTCCATCATCGTCTGCAGGCGATCGCCGCCGAACAGGCGCATCAGGTCGTCCTCCAGCGAGATGTAGAAGCGGCTCTTGCCGGGGTCGCCCTGGCGGCCGGCGCGGCCGCGCAGCTGGTTGTCGATGCGGCGGGACTCGTGCCGCTCCGTGCCGATGATGTACAGGCCGCCGAGCGCGCGCACCTCTTCGGCCTCCGGCGCGATCTCCGCCTTGTACTTTTTGTTGAGCTCCGCAAAGGTCTTGCGGGCTTCGAGGATCTCCTCGTTGTCGGTGTAGCCGTAGGCCGAGGCCTCGCCGATCAGCTCCTCGGGCACCTGCATGCGGCGCATTTCGGCGCGCGCCATGAATTCGGCGTTGCCGCCCAGCAGGATGTCCGTGCCGCGGCCGGCCATGTTCGTCGCGATCGTGACGGCGCCCTTGCGGCCCGCCTGCGCGACGATCTCGGCTTCCTTCTCGTGGTATTTCGCGTTGAGCACCTCGTGCTTGATGCCGCGGCGCTTGAGCATCGCGCTCAGCTCCTCGGACTTCTCGATCGTGATCGTGCCGACCAGCACCGGCTGGCCCTTTTCGTGGTGCTCGATGATGTCCTCGATGACGGCGTTGAATTTGCCCTTTTCGGTCTTGTAGACGACGTCCGGGCAGTCCTCGCGGATCATCGGCTTGTTCGTCGGGATCTCGACGACGTCGAGCTTGTAGATCTCGCTGAATTCGGCCTCCTCGGTCATCGCGGTGCCGGTCATGCCGGAGAGCTTGTTGTACAGGCGGAAGAAGTTCTGGAAGGTGATCGTCGCGAGCGTCTTGCTCTCGCGCGCGATCTTCACGTTTTCCTTCGCCTCGATCGCCTGGTGCAGGCCCTCGTTGTAGCGGCGGCCGTACATGAGGCGGCCGGTGAATTCGTCGACGATGATGACCTCGCCGTCGCGCACGACGTAGTCGATGTCGCGCTTCATGATGCCGTAGGCCTTGATCGCCTGGTTGATGTGGTGCTGGATCGTGATGTTGTCCGGGTCGGTCAGGTTGTCGATGTTGAAGTACTGCTCGGCCTTTTTCACGCCGCGCTTCGTGAGCGTGCAGGTCTTCTGCTTCTCGTTGACGATGTAGTCGTAGTCCTCGTAGAGCGCGTCATTGTCCTCTTTTTCGTCGGTTTCGGCGACGCGCACCGGGCGCAGCGTCTTGGCGAAGCGGTCGGCCATGCCGTACAGCTCCGTCGACTGCTCGCCCTGGCCGGAGATGATCAGCGGGGTGCGGGCCTCGTCGATGAGGATGGAGTCCACCTCGTCGACGATCGCGTAATTGTGGCCGCGCTGCACCTTGCGCTCCTTGTAGGTGACCATGTTGTCGCGCAGGTAGTCGAAGCCGAGCTCGTTGTTCGTCGCGTAGGTGATGTCGCACGCGTACGCCTTTTTCTTTTCCTCGGCGCTCATGCCGGGGATCGCGAGGCCGACCGTCAGGCCGAGGTAGTTGAACACGCGGGCCATCATCTCGCCCTGGTACTTGGCGAGGTAGTCGTTGACCGTGACGATGTGCACGCCCTTGCCGGTCAGCGCGTTGAGGTAGGCCGGCAGCGCGGCGGTGAAGGTTTTGCCTTCGCCGGTCTTCATTTCGGCGATGCGGCCCTGGTGCAGGATGATGCCGCCGATGATCTGCACGGGGAACGGCTTGATCGAGAGCACGCGCCACATGGCCTCGCGGCAGGTGGCGAACGCCTCGGGCAGAATGTCGTCGAGCGAGGCGCCGATCGAAAGGCGCTCCTTGAGCGCTTCGGTCTGGCCCTTGAGCTCGTCGTCGGTCATGTTTGTGTATTTGTCGTCGAGCGCGAGCACGGCTTCCTTGAGCGGCTCGATGCGCTTGAGCTCCTTTTTGCTGTAGTTGCCGAACAGCTTTGCGAGTATATTCATATGCTGAACACGGTCCTTTCCTCGGGGTGTGCGCATTCAAAAATCATGCGGTTTGGTATATTCAGGATACACATACACTTCAGTATCTGTCTCTTATACACATCTGACGCTGCCGACGAATTAGAC
>USBH01000308.1 GCA_900552925.1 uncultured Oscillospiraceae bacterium | reverse complement strand
CCCCAGGGCGGCGTAATCGAAGGGGTCGAAAAGGGAGGGGGGCACCTGGCCGCTGCCGCCCACAAACAGGGTGCTTTCCGAATCGGAGGTTTGGGCGCCGGCGGCAAAGCAGTGTGCGACGAGCACGTGCAGCTTTCCCGGCGCGAACTGCGCTTCCATCTTTTCGACGGCGGCCCGCATGCACGCGCCCGCGCCGCGCAGCGTCTCGTCGCCGAGGAACGCGCGCATCTGGGCGTTGTCGAAGTAGGGCAGCGCGAAGATCTGCGCGCCGCCGAGCTCGATCGGCTGAAAGGCGGCGTCGAGGCTCGTTACGATGTGGATGCCGAAGCGCGCGAGCATCTTCGCGCCGACCGCGATGCGCTCCGGCCCGTCGTGGTTGCCGGAAATCACGACGGTCGGCACCTGCCGCGCGCTGAGCGCGTCGAGCAGCGCGTCGAACAGCGCGATGGCCTCGGTGGAGGCGACCGGTCGGTCGTAAAGGTCGCCGGCGATCAGCACGCCGTCCGGCTTGTGCCGGTCGATGGCGGGCAGAAGATTTTCGAAAAGGAAGTGGCGCTGGTCCTCGATCAGGCTGCGCCCGTACAGAAGCCTGCCGAGATGCAGGTCCGCAATGTGCAGGAATTTCAATCGGTTCACTATCCTTGGGGCAGCGGCGCCGCAGTTCCGCACGCGGGCCGCGTAATATTACAATTTTCTGAAAACCGCCCGACGGCCCTTTTCAGAAAGCCAAAATCGTGGTACAATATACGGGAACGTCCGGCGAAGCCGGGCACTCCGTAAATATCAGTATAACATGTTTGGAGGAGAATGAATAGTGAAAAAATTTAGATTTGCCGCGTTTCTGACGGCGGTGCTTTTGATGATGACGGTTTGGGCGCCCGCGGCCTTTGCCGAGGATACGGCGGACGGCGGCACGTCCGACAGCGCGGAGGCGACGCCCTCGCCCGAGCCGGTGCAGCCCGAGGAGGGCTTTGTCTGCGAGACGCTGACGGACCCGAGCAGCAAGTCCATCTTTATGGTGAGCCTCGATACGGGCACGGTCGTGTTCACGATGAACCCGGACGAGCGGCTTCCGATGGCCTCGCTCACGAAGATCATGACGTATATCGTGGTGTCGGAGAACATCGACGACCTGATGAATACGCGCACGGTGGTGCCGGCCAGCGTGGCGGAGGAGCTCGAGGGAACCGGCTCGTCGCTGGCGGAAATCCAGACCGGCGAAGAGTTTTCGATCTACGAGCTTCTGAACCTGATGATGGTGCCCTCCGGCAATGACGCGGCGCTGACGCTCGCGAAATACATAGACGGCCTCGGCATCGCGGCGGACGACCCGGCCTATGACACGGACGGGGACGGCCGGATGAGCTGCGTGGAGCTGATGAACCGCAAGGCGGCGGAGCTCGGCTGCACGAACACGCACTTTGTGAACCCGCACGGCCTGCACGACGAAAACCACTACACGACGGCGCGCGAGATGGCGACGATCACCGAATACGCGCTGACGCTGCCGTACTTCACGGACATCACGTCGCAGACGAGCTACACGCAGGCGCCGACGAATATGACGGAGGAGGCGCGCACGGTCACGACGACGAACCGCATGCTCGTCGAGACGGCGGAGGAATACTACACGTATGCGACCGGCATCAAGACCGGCTCGCTCAACGAGTCCGGCTACTGTATCGCGGCCTCGGCTTCCTATGACGGCTACAGCTATCTGGTCGTCTGCCTCGGGAGCCCGTATGTCGACGCGGAGGGCAACCACATCGACTACCACGGCGAGATGTACGACGCGGCGACGCTGTTCCGCTGGGCGCTGACGAGCATCGAGAACAAGACGATCGTCACGGACGGCGACCTGCTCGGCGAGGTCGATCTGGAGTACGTTTGGAACAAGGACCGCCTGCAGGTCGTCGCGCAGGGCAATGTGACGGCCATGCTGCCGAAGGACCTCGACGAGAGCAGCATCAAGATGACGCTGGATCTGCCGGAGAGTGTGAAGGCGCCCGTCGAAAAGGGCGACGTGATCGGCACGGCGACGTATACCTATATGGGCGAGGTGCTGGCTGAGGTGCCGCTCGTCGCGGCGGAGAGCGTCGAGCGCAGCGAGATCGTACAGACCTGTCTCTTATACACATCTCCGAGCCCACGAGACTGCAGCTAATCTCG
>USBH01000307.1 GCA_900552925.1 uncultured Oscillospiraceae bacterium | reverse complement strand
TCTACACCGTCTAATTCGTCGGCAGCGTCAGATGTGTATAAGAGACAGATGTTGTCATTCTGCGCGATGACAAAGGGGTCGTTGACCCAGGCCGCCCGGCGCAGCTTTTTCAATACGTCCGCCGTTTCCATGCGCTCCTCCTCTCCGCGCGCCCGCCTACGGCAGGATCTCGGCGAGGACCGCGTTCGAGACGAGGAAGCCCTCCGCCGTCAGGGCGACGCACGCGTCCCCCGCCGCAATCAGGTTTTTCGGCAGGCGGGCCGCGGCGCGGCGCACCGCCTCGTACTGTTCGCCGCCGTCCGCAAACCGGCGGACGCAGTCCTCGCGGCGCAGGCCCTCGGTCAGGCGCAGCGCCAGCATCGCATACTCCGAGAACGCGCCGCCCGGGCCGTCGTCCACCGGCGTGCCGCCGGCGAGAAAGCCCGCGAGATCGCGCGGGAAATAGAAGCGCCGCCCGCCGACGAACGAATGCGCCGCCGGGCCGAGCCCGAGGTATTCGCCGCAGCGCCAGTACTGCAGATTGTGGCGGCTTTCAAGGCCCGGGCGCGCGAAATTGCTGATCTCATACTGCCGGTAGCCGTGCGCCCGCAGGCGCTCGACCGCGAAAAGGTACTGGTCCGCCGCGCCGTCCTCGTCGGGCAGGCCGAGCGACGCCGCCCGGGCCGCGAAGGCCGTGCCCGGCTCGATCTTCAGGATGTAGGCCGAAACGTGGTCGGCGCCGAGTGAAGCGCAGAAATCGACCGACCGCGCGAGCGTATCGCAGGTCGAGTGCGGCAGGGCAAGCATCAGGTCGAGCGAAAGGTTCCGGATGCCGGCCGCGCGCGCCGCCTCGACCGCGCGGCAAACCGTCTCCGCGTCGTGCCGGCGGCCGAGCACGCGCAGCTCGTCTGCGTTCGCCGACTGCATGCCCATCGAGATCCGGTTGAAGCCGCCGGCGCGAAGCGTCTCGAAAAAGGCCGCGTCCACGTCGCCCGGATTGCACTCCGCCGTGATCTCGGCGTCCGCGCTTATGCGGAACGCGGCGCGCACCGCACCGAGCACGCGGCAAAGGCGTTCGGCGCCGAAAACGCTCGGCGTGCCGCCGCCAAAATAGACCGTGCCGACCGCCGGATGCCCGTATTTTTCCCCATAGGAAAAAAGCCGTGCACAGACGGCTTTTTCATACTGCTCCAGCGCGCTTTCCTCCCGCGGCGAAGCGGAATAGAAATCGCAGTAGGGGCATTTGGATTTGCAGAACGGAATGTGAATATAAACCGACAGCATATTTCCTCCGTATACCGAACAAGCGCCGCCGAAGAACGCCCCGCCCGAGAGCACCTCGGGAGTTTCCAGAGAACGCGCCCCCCGGGGCCACGTCCATAACAAAGCGAGCTTGTGCAAGCAAGCGACCCCGCGGACGTTCGCCGCGGGCCGCGCCCGCCCGCTATTCGTCGAGCTTGAGGACGGCCATGAAGGCTTCCTGCGGCACCTCGACCGTGCCGAGCTGACGCATGCGCTTCTTGCCCTCCTTCTGCTTTTCGAGCAGCTTCTTCTTGCGGGTGATGTCGCCGCCGTAGCACTTCGCGAGCACGTCCTTGCGCATTGCCTTGACCGTCTCGCGCGCGATGATCTTGCCGCCGATGCAGGCCTGCACCGGCACCTCGAAGAGCTGGCGCGGGATCTTCTCCTTGAGCTTTTCCACCATCTTCCGCGCCCTGGGGTACGCCTTGTCGGCATGGATGATGAACGACAGCGCGTCGACCACCTCGCCGTTGAGCATGATGTCGAGCTTGACGAGGTTGCTCTTCTGGTAGCCCATCAGCTCGTAGTCGAACGACGCGTAGCCGCGCGTGCGGGACTTCAGCGCGTCAAAGAAATCGTAAACGATCTCGTTGAGCGGCAGCTCGTAGTGGATGTCGACGCGGTCGGTGTCGAGATACTTCATGTCCTTGAACACGCCGCGGCGCTCCTGACAAAGCTCCATGATGTTGCCGACGAACTCGCTCGGCGAATAGATGTGCGCGTTCGTGATCGGCTCCTCGGCGAGCTGGATCAGCGCCGGGTCCGGGTAATTCGTCGGGTTGTCGATCGAAAGCACGGTGCCGTCGGTCTTCGTGATGTGGTAGACGACGCTCGGCGCGGTCGTGACGAGGTCGAGGTTGTACCTGTCTCTTATACACATCTCCGAGCCC
>USBH01000306.1 GCA_900552925.1 uncultured Oscillospiraceae bacterium | reverse complement strand
TTTTTCAGCTCGCCCGGCAAGCGCATCGTCTGCGGCGGCACGACATCCACGCTGGCTGCGCAGCGGCTCGGCAAGCCCGTCATCGCCCAGCTCGATTATCTCGACGCCGAAATCCCGCCGACGGCCAAGGTCGAGGGCCTTGACCTCGTGACGGAAGGCGTCATCACGATGAGTAAGGTCGTGGAATACGCCAAAGATTACTTGAATGAAAATGCGGCCTATAGTCAATGGGCCTATAAGCGCGACGGCGCCTCTCTGATCGCCAGAATGCTGTTTGAGGAAGCGACGGACATCAACTTCTTTGTCGGCCGCGCAATCAACCCGGCGCATCAGAACCCGAACCTGCCGATCACCTTCAACATCAAGATGCAGCTCGTCGAAAATCTGTGTCAGAGCCTGAAGGAGATGGGAAAGCGGGTCACGGTCACGTACTTCTAAAATCCCTTCGAAGCAAGAAAGGTTTGAGTCAGCATGAGAAAATTCGATACCAAAATACAATACCTGAAATACAAGGTGCTGCGTGAGGTTGCACGCTACGCGTTTGAGGATAACCTCCTTGCCGCATACGATGAGATTCCGAAGCTGATCGTCAAGGATAAACCGACGATGCGCTGCTGCATCTACAAGGAGCGCGCGATCGTGCAGGAACGCATCAAGCTCGCGATGGGCGGAGACAAGAACAATCCGAACGTCATCGAGGTCATCGAGATCGCCTGCGACGAGTGCCCGGTCAGCGGCCACATCGTTACGGAAGCCTGCCGCGGCTGCCTCGCGCACCGCTGTGAGGACGTCTGCCGCCGCGGCGCCATCACGTTCGACGAGCACCAGAGAGCGCACATCGACAAGTCGAAGTGCGTGGAATGCGGCCAGTGCGCAAAGGTCTGCCCGTACAGCGCGATTATGAACCAGAAGCGCCCGTGCGAGCGCGCCTGCAAGATCAAGGCCATCAGCATGAGCAGCGAAGACCATCGCGCAGCGCATATCGACAACGAGAAGTGCATCTCCTGCGGCGCCTGCGTCTACCAGTGCCCGTTCGGCGCAATCGTCGACAAGTCCTTCATTCTCGACGCGGTGGATCTCCTGAAGAAGAGCCGCGACAACGAGGACTACAAGGTGTACGCCGTTGTGGCGCCGTCGATTTCGAGCCAGTTCAGCTACGCAAAGCTCGGCCAGGTCATCACCGGCATCCAGCGCCTCGGCTTCTTCCATGTCATCGAGGCTGCGCTCGGCGCCGACATGGTCGCTTATCAGGAGGCCGAGGAGCTCGCCGAAAAGGGCTTCCTCACGAGCTCCTGCTGCCCGGCTTTCGTTTCCTATATCAAGAAGAGCTTCCCGTCCCTGGCGGACAAGATCTCGCACAACCTTTCGCCGGCGGCCGAAATCGCCCGCTACATCAAGGAGACGACGCCGAACGCGAAGATTGTCTTCATCGGGCCGTGCACCGCGAAGAAGATGGAGTTCAAGTACGAGCGCGCGGCCGAATACATCGACTGCACGCTGACCTTCGAGGAGCTGCAGGCGCTGTTCGACAGCCGCGACATCGACCTGACAACGCTTCCGGAGGGCGTTCTCGACAACGCCTCCTACTATGGCCGCATCTTTGCCCGCAGCGGCGGCCTGACCGACGCGGTCACCGAGGCGCTGCAGGAGCAGGGCAACACCGACTTCAAGCTCAATCCCATTGCCTGCGACGGCATCGAGGCCTGCAAGACGGCGCTGCTGCGCGCTTCCAAGAATGTTCTGCCGAACAACTTCATCGAGGGCATGGCCTGTGTCGGCGGCTGCATCGGCGGCGCCGGCTGCCTGACGCACGGCGACAAGAACAAGGCGGACGTCGACAAGTACGGCCGTCAGGCTATGGAAAAATCCATTGTCGATGCGATCTCCGTCACCGACGTCGGCCCCAAAGCCACAAAAGCCCAACCGTAATTTTGTTTTTTTCAAATTCGGCCTGTGTCCTGCAGGCCGAATTTGTGCTACTCGGAACTTTACCGTATCCAGTTTTTCAGAAAGGATGATTGCGATGAAAGCCACATATTTCCTTGGAAATCAAACGTTTGAAGTGCGCGAGGAGCCGGTCCCCAAGGCAAAGCCCGGAACCGTCGTCGTCCGGAACTACGCCTGCGGCGTTTGCGGCACGGACGTGCACATCTACCACGGTGAGCCCGGCAGCGCCGAGGTGCATCCGCCCGTCGTGCTC
>USBH01000305.1 GCA_900552925.1 uncultured Oscillospiraceae bacterium | reverse complement strand
CGCCTGCAGCGCCGCGTTGTCGCTGCCGCCGAAGGTTTCGATAAACCGCACGGGCAGGCCCGCCGCCGCGCAGGCCCGCCGGAAGCGCCGGGCGGCGTCCCCGTCCTCTGCCGCGCGGTAGGCGCGCAGCGGGATATCGCAGCTTGTCCGGACCGACGCGCCGGCGGCCTGCGCCTCTTCGCGGAACACCGCGCAGAGCTCTGCGTACAGAGCCTCGGCGCGCGCATGCTGCATGCTGCGGATCTCGCCCGAAAGCGTGCAGCGCTCCGGCACGATATTCGCCGCCGTGCCGCCGGAAATCATCCCGACGTTCAGCGTCGTCCCCGCTTCGAGCCTGCCCTGCTGCAGCCGCGCAAGCCCTTTCGCCGCTGCGGCCACCGCGTGAACGCCCGTCTCCGGCGCAAAGCCCGCATGCGCGGCGCGCCCGGTGATCTCCACCGTAAACGAGAGAATCGTGGGCGCCGCCACGGCCGCCGTGCCGACCGGCCCGGTCAAATCGAGCACGAAGCCGGTCTTTGCCGTACACTGCGAGAAATCGAAGTGCCGCACGCCGGCGCAGTACGGCTCCTCGGCCGCGGTAAACAGCAGCTCGAGCGGACGGTGCGCGATCCCCTGCCCGCGCAGCGTCTCGAGCACTTCGAGAAGCGCGGCTATGCCGGCGAGGTCGTCGGCGCCGAGCACGGTGTCCCCGGCGCTCGTGATGCGGCCGTCCGCATGCAGCACGGCCCGCTTGCCACGCGCCGGCGCGACTGTATCCATGTGCGTGCAGAACAGCAGCGCTGCCGCGCCCGGCGTGCCGGGCACCCGCGCGAACAGGTTGCCGGCCGTGCCGCCGAGCTTCTCCCCCGCGCCGTCCTCCTTACACGATATGCCGAGCGCCGCGAGTTTGTCCCGGAGCAGATCCGCCATCGCGCGCTCGCCGAAGGAAGGACTGTCCACCGCCACAAGCTCGGAAAACGTGCGCACGAGGCGCTGTGTATCAATTGGCATCGCTTTCCCTCCTCTACAGCAGCGCAAGGCTCTGCAAAA
Source organism: uncultured Oscillospiraceae bacterium (assembly GCA_900552925.1). GTDB lineage: Bacteria > Bacillota > Clostridia > Oscillospirales > Acutalibacteraceae > Hominenteromicrobium > Hominenteromicrobium gallistercoris. The sequence continues at coordinate 1,173 of USBH01000305.1, read as the reverse complement.
TGAAAATCATCAGAAACACGGTCGGGATGCAGCACACGGAGCTGATGACCACGAGCTGCCCGGCAAGCTGGTCGTCGGCGCCGGCCTGCTGCGCCATGATGTAGCTCGAGACGGCCACCGGCGTCTCCCAGGCGAGCGAAAGCGCGAGCAGATTTGCGCCGCGGATGCCCGCCATCACCGCGAGCGGGATGAAAACGAGCGGGATCACGACGAGCTTGATCGCGACGGCCGTCATGGCGAGGCGGATGTTGCCCCGCGCGCTCTTAAAGCTGAAGTCGCCGCCGAGCACGATCAGCGCAAGCGGCGTCGCGAGGCGCGCCACATCGTTCAGCGCGGTTTCGAGAAAGGTCGGGAACCTCAGCCCCACGAGCGACGCCAGCACGCCGAGCACGCCCGCGAGAATCAGCGGGTTCAGCGCGATCGACTTCAGCGTGCTCTTCAGCGGCACGCGCTCCCCGCTCGTGAAAAAGGCGAGCGCCACTACGGCGAGGACATTGTACATCGGCACGAGCACGGCGCTCAGCATCGAGGCGGCCGCCGCGTGCGCCTCGCCGAACACGTTGGTGACGAGGCTCACGCCGAAAATCACGTAATTGCTTCGGAAAAGGCCCTGAATGACCACGCCGCGCTGCCGCGGCTCGCGCACAACGCGCGGCACGACGAGGCACAGAACGCCGAACAGCACCAGCAGGCTGCCGACGCCGAACAGGAACATCGTGCCGTCGAAAACCTCAGCGATCTGCGTCTTATAGATGTTGTTGAACAGCAGCACCGGCAGGAAAAACTTGAAGGTCAGCGCGTTCGTCTTTTTGAGGTACGCCCCGTCCACAAAATGCGCGTTGCGCAGAAAGTAGCCGAAGGCGAGCAGCAAAAACGTCGGCATGACCGCGTTCAGCGCGATGAGAAAGCTATCCAATGCGCGTCACCTCGGTCCGGAGCCGTTCATACAGCGCCATCACCTTCTGGAAGCCCGCAATGCCGACCGAAAAGGCCGTCGCCCCGCCGGCCGCCGCGCCAAGCGCGAGCGCTTCGGGCAGGCTGCCGGTTTTCTGGAAAGCCGCCAGAAAGCCGCCGACCATCGAGTCGCCGGCGCCGACCGAATTGACGACCGTCCCCTTAGCCGCCGCCACGCGGTACGATTCGCCCGACGCGGTGCAGAGCAGCGCGCCGTCC
>USBH01000304.1 GCA_900552925.1 uncultured Oscillospiraceae bacterium | reverse complement strand
CTACACCGTCTAATTCGTCGGCAGCGTCAGATGTGTATAAGAGACAGGTACATATCGATGCCGTAGGCCGTTTCGCCCGGCCGCACCGCGCGGTCCCATTCCGCCTGCGGGATTTCATAGTACGCCGCGTCTTCCATTTTCACAAACTGCATGTAGCCGACCGCCCGGCCGTTCCACTCCACGATGCAGGGCACGACATGCTCGGCCAGGCTTTCCCGGTATTCCGCCTGCACGCGCGCCAGATCATAGATTTCCGTCATGCCCTCCCAGAAACGCATCGTTTCCGGGTCGGTCATCCAGCGCAGCACCTGCTCGAAATCGGCCGGCACGGCCTCCATTTCCCGGATCAGAAGGCCGTCCGCCTGCGCAATCTCCTTCATTCTGTTTCCTCCCGTCTGCCGCGGCGCCGCGCACCTGCGCGCGCCGTTTTTTTCATACCAAGCAAAAACTACCAAGCAAAAACGGGCGGGAAAACTCGCCCGTTCCTTATACTTTGACTCAGCTGTTGATGAGCTGCTTGTAAAGCCGGATGTACTCGTTTGCAGAGCGACCCCAGCTGTTGTCGCACTCCATCGCGCGCTTGATCAGAATCTTCCAGCCGTCCTTGCTCTCGTTGTACGCGTAGATCGCGCGGTGCACCGAATTGAGCATATCCTGCGTGTCGTAGGACTGGAACGTGAAGCCGTTGCCCTTGCCGTCGCCGCTGTCCGTGATGGAATCCTTCAGGCCGCCCGTTTCGCGCACGACCGGGATGGAACCGTAGCGCAGCGCGACCATCTGCGAAAGGCCGCAGGGCTCGCTCTTGCTGGGCATCAGGAAAATATCGGAGCCGGCGTAGATCTTCCGCGCGAGCTCCGGCACGAAGCCGAGGCAGAGCACGAAGCGGCCCGGGTATTTCGCCTGCATTTCCTTGAAGAACTGCTCGTATTCCCAATCGCCGCTGCCGAGCACGGCAAACTGCGCGTTCGTATACGTCATGATGTTGTCGACGCCGCCCTTGACGAGGTCGAGGCCCTTGTGGGAAACAAGGCGCGTGACCATGCCGATCAGCGGCGCGTCGGGATCCGCCTCCAGATACAGGCGCTCCTGCAGCTTCGCCTTGTTGACGGCCTTGCCCGCCATGTTCTCCGCATCGTAATGCTCGTAGAGGTTCGGGTCCGTCGCCGGGTCGTAGCCGACCGTATCGATGCCGTTGAGGATGCCGCGCAGCTTGTGGCGGTTGTCGGCGATAACCCCCTCCAGGCCGTGGGCATAGAAGGAGTACTGGAGCTCGTCGGCGTAGGTGGGGGAGACGGTGGTCACGTAGTCGGCGGCATAGATAGCCCCTTTCATCAGATTCACGTCTCCGTGGTAGGCCAGCATGTGCTCGTTGAAGTACCCGTCGTTGAGCCCGAACACATCCTTCAAAGTCTGGCTGCCGTATCGGCCCTGGTACTCGATGTTGTGGATGGTGAACACGCTCTTGGTGTCGCAGAGCTGGGGGATGCGGTGGCGCTCCTCCAGCAGATAGATGGGCACCAGGGCGGTCTGCCAGTCGTTGCAGTGGAGCACGTCTGGATGCCAGTTCAGCCAGCCCATGCTCTCCACCACAGCCCGGGAGAAGTAGGCGAAGCGCTCGCCATCGTCGTAGTGGCCGTAAATGTTGGAACGCTTGAAGTAGTATTCGTTGTCCACAAACCAGTAGGTGACGCCGTCCCGCTTCAGCTCAAAGATGCCGCAGTAGGGGCTGCGCCAGGCCAGGGTGATGTGGAAGCACTGGAGGTAGGTCATCTGACTGCGCCATTCCTCGCCGATGCCTTCGTAGAGGGGGAGGATCACCCGCACGTCATGGCCCAGTGCCAGCAGCTGGTGGTACAGCAGCTCCACCGAGCGCACCACACCGTTGACCATTGGGGACCATGTATCTGATGCAAGAAGAATTTTCATTGGAACACCTCAGATTACCGCATAGAATAGGGGTTATGTTCTCTGTTCTATCTTTAATACGTTTCAGAGCCGCAGAATCTTGCAGATCCGCCCTGATTTTTTCAAAATTTTTCCGGCTTCACCACCGAGACCGTCTCCACGCCGTAGGCTGTGAAAAGCTCCAGCGCCGCCGGGCTGATCACCTCGCCGCTGACGACAATGGGGATGGCGGGCGGGCAGGACACAGTGGGCAGAGCACAGACCCTGCCCAGCGCAGACCCTGCCGGGATGGTCTCCTGCGGGGCAAACAC
>USBH01000303.1 GCA_900552925.1 uncultured Oscillospiraceae bacterium | reverse complement strand
CTACACCGTCTAATTCGTCGGCAGCGTCAGATGTGTATAAGAGACAGCCCTTGAAGCCCGGGTCGGTCTGGGTGACCTGCAGCTCGACGAAGTTCGGCGGCTCTACGCCGAAGACGTTGCCCTTGTAGGAAAGGACCTTGCAGACCATGTTTTCCTTGACGAACTTGAAGTTGTCGCCGAGGATGCTCGGGCTGATCGGGGTCTGCTCGTACGTCTCGTTGTCCATGAAGTAGTAGAGATCGCCGTCGTTGTAGAGATACTCCATGTCCTTTCTCTCGATAAACGCCGTCGGGAACTTGTCGTTCGGGTTGAACGTCTTTTCCGTCACGGCGCCGCTGATCACGTTGCGGATCTTGGTGCGGACAAACGCCGCGCCCTTGCCGGGCTTGACGTGCTGAAACTCAATGATGGAATATACGTTGCCGTCCATTTCAAACGTAACACCGTTTCTGAAATCACCTGCGGTAACCATAGGATAAATACCTCCAAATATTCTTCTCTGTTTATTATTGTATAATAGATTCCCGTTTTTTTCAAGACAGAATCGCACAAATTCGTGATTTTCTGCGAAATTACAGGATGATGAGCTCCTTGGGCGAGTGCGTGAGGTTGCGGCAGCCGTCCTCGGTGACGACGATCATATCCTCAATGCGCACGCCGCACTTGCCGGCGACGTAGATGCCCGGCTCCACCGTGATGACCATGCCCGGCGCGCAGACCGTGTCGTCGAGTCTCGAGAAGCGCGGCCACTCGTGGATCTCGAAGCCGACGCCGTGGCCGAGGCCGTGGCCGAACGTGCCCGGGTACGGCGTCTCGATGATGTCGCGCGCAACCTTGTCGACGTCGCAGCAGCGCACGCCCGCGTGCACCGCGTCGATCGCGGCGAGCTGCGCCTTCAGGACCGTGTCGTAGATCGCCTTCTGCTCGTCGCTCACATGGCCGAGCGCCACGGTGCGCGTCATGTCGGAATGGTAGCCCTTGAGCATCGCGCCCGTGTCCATCGTGATGAAGTCGCCCTTCTGAATGACCGTATCGCCCGGGATGCCGTGGCACTGGGAGCCGTTGCCGCCGGTGACGACGATCGGGTCGAACGCATTGCCGTCCGCGCCGAGCTTGCGCATGTAGAACTCGATCTCCAGCGCGATCTCGCGCTCGGTCACGCCTTCGCGGATATACGGCAGGATGTGCTCAAAGGTCGCATCGGTGATCGCCTGCGCGTCGCAGATCTTGCGGATCTCCTCCTCGCTCTTCACGATGCGCTGCGCGCGGATCGCGTCGTCCAGCGTCGTGTCGAGCACGGCCTCGGCGCCGTTTTCGGCGCAGAGCGCCTCAAAGCGCTTCGCCTGGCCGTAGGGCAGCGCGGTGTACTCCATGTAGACGCTCGTGATGCCGTGCTTCTTGAGCAGCGCCGCGATCGAGTTGTTCAGGTTCGTGAACTCCTCGACGACCGCGCCCTCCGCCTTCGCGCGCGCCGCCTCGGCATAGCGGAAGTCGAGCAGGTAGTACGCCTGCTCCGCGGTGAGCAGCAGCGCGCCGTCCGTGGACGGGAACGCCGTGAGGTAATAGAGATTTGTTTCGGAAACGACGAGCGCCGCCTTTTTCGCGTCGCCGCCGATGACCTTTTCTGTGAGCCGCTCAATCGGAGAGCGCATGAGAATCACCATTCTTTCTGTAGTTTGTAGGGTCGAGCCGCTTATAGTGCGGCCGAAGGAAATGCTCGAGCCAGCGCTTGAACCGCACCGAGGCCGCCGGGTCCCGCGCAATGGGGTCCAGCAGCACGGAGGGCATGCCGCACAGGTTCGCGCCGAGGATGTCCGTGAAGATCTGGTCGCCGACGACGAGGCATTCCCGCACGCGCACGCCGGCGAGGCGCTTTGCGCGCAGGTAGCCGAACGGCGAGGGCTTGCAGGCGAACGAGATGTACGGCAGCGAAAACTGCGCCGCAAACGGCGCCACGCGCTTTTTGTAGTTGTTCGAAACGACGACGAGCCGCAGGCCGGCCGCGGTCATCCGCTGCGTCCATTCGAGCACGCCTTCGTACGGCGTCTGGGAGCCGTGCGTCGCCATCGTATTGTCCACATCGAGCACCAGCGCGCGGATGTGCATCGCCCCGAGCAGCTCGGGCGTGATGTCGGTCACGCGGTGCAGCGTGCCGGTCGGTCTGAACACGGCCATGCCGGCCACCGTCCCCTCTTCACGAAATTTGGGCCCTGCGGCGGGCCCGGCCGGAAA
>USBH01000302.1 GCA_900552925.1 uncultured Oscillospiraceae bacterium | reverse complement strand
GCGCAGGCCCGCGCTGAAATAGCCGTTGATCTCGCGGAAGATCCACGGGTTGCCGAGCGCGCCGCGCCCGATCATCACCATGTCGCAGCCGGTGTCCGCCATCATCTTGACGGCGTCCTGCACGCAGCGCACGTCGCCGTTGCCGATGACCGGCACCGAAACGCTCTGCTTCACCGCGCCGATGATGTCCCAGTCGGCAGGCGGCTCGTACATCTGCGCGCGCGTGCGGCCGTGGACGCAGATCGCGTCCGCGCCGGCCTCCTCGCAGTATTTCGCGACCTCCACGGCGTTGACGCTGTTTTCGTCCCAGCCCTTGCGGATCTTGACCGTGACCGGCAGGTCGACGGCGGCCTTCACGGCGCGCACGATGTCCCCGCACAGCGGCGGGTTCTTCATCAGCGCGCTGCCGCAGTTGTTGCCGGCGATCTTCGGCACGGGGCAGCCCATGTTGATGTCGATCGCATCGGGACCGGCCTGCGCCGCGCGCTGCGCCGCCGAGGCGAAGATCTGCGGGTCGTCGCCGAAAAGCTGGATGGCGACGGGGTGCTCCTTTTCGCCGAGCGTGATGAGCTCCTCGGTCTTTTTGTAGTTGTACTGCAGCGCGCGCGTCGAGACCATCTCCGTCACGCAGTACGCCGCGCCGAACGCGCAGCAGATCTCGCGGAACGGGCGGTCGGTCGCGCCGGCCATCGGGGCCAGCGCCGCCACGCCGTTCAGCGTAAGGTTTCCGATTTTCATAAACAATCACCAGGCGGGACCCGCGCGCGGCGCGCACCGGCTCCCGACGATCCTTCCATTTTATCCTGCGGCCGCGAAAGGCCCGGCTGCGAAAAGCCGTGCCATGCCTCAGCCGTTCCCGTCTTCCCCGCGCAGCTCGTCGAGCGACTGCTCGTAGGTCGGGAGGAACTCCGCGAGGAACACGTCCGCCTCCGGCAGGCACATTTCGGCAATCGTGCGGCGCAGCGTTTCCTCCGCCGCGAGGAACTCCCGGTTCCCGGTCTTGCGCTCCTCGATGCACTTGATCACCGCGCTGATCTTGTCCGCCGCCTTGACAAGCGGCAGCAGCGCTTCGTCGCCGGGCGCGCCGCCCGCAAGCAGCGGGGCGTAATCGCCGCGCAGGTCCGCGGGGAGCATCGCGAGCAGGCGGTCCGCCGCAAGCGACTCGACCTCGCCGTACGCGCGGCGGATCTCCGGGCTGTGGTACTTGACCGGCGTGGGCAGATCGCCGGTGATGATCTCGGTCGCGTCGTGGAAAAGCCCAAGCACCGCGGCGCGCTCCGCATCGCACGGCACGCCGAAGCGGCGCGTGCGCAGCAGCGCCAGCGCGTGCGCGAGGACCGCCACGTCGAGCGAGTGCTCCGCGATGTTCTCGCTCTGCGTATTGCGCATCAGCCCCCAGCGGTTGATGTATTTCATGCGCGAAAGCATGGCAAAAAACTGATTCATCCGCCTGCCCGTCCTTTCTTCATTCCCCTTTATTTTAGCCGACGCACCGGAACTTTTCAATAAAAATTCCTTAAAAAACAAAAATTGCCTTTAATCCCTACAGCGAGTGTGCTATAATTTTATAGAATATTCTGAAAACAGGAGGACAAGCTCTTGGATACCTCGAAGGTGCATACCGGCGAACGGCTCAGAAGCCGGGTGCGCGGCAACTATTTTCTCTATTCCTTCTTGTTCGGCTTGGCGCTTGCCTTTGTCATTTTTCTGCCGTTTATTCTGGTGGACGGCGGCCGCTTCCTCTTTTACGGCGATTTCAACGTGCAGCAGGTGCCGTTCTACCGGCTGGCGCACGATGCGGTGCGCTCGGGCAACATCGGCTGGAACCATCTGACCGACCTCGGCGTCAACTTCATCGGCTCGTATTCGTTTTACCTGCTCGGCAGCCCGTTCTTCTGGATCACGATCCCGTTCCCGGGCGAATGGCTGCAATACCTGATGGGGCCGCTCTTCATCCTGAAGTTCGCTTCGGCCTCCCTCACGGGCTACGTGTACCTGCACCGCTACGCGCGCAACCCGAACACGGCGCTGCTCGCTTCGCTTCTGTACGCGTTTTCGGGCTTTTCCGTCTACAACATCTTCTTCAACCACTTCCATGAGGCGATCATCGTCTTCCCGCTGCTGCTCGCCGCGCTGGACGAATACATGTACACGCGCCGCCGCGGCATCTTCGCGCTCGCGGTCGCGACCTGCTGCATCGTCAACTACTACTTCTTCGTCGGCATGGTCGTTTTC
>USBH01000301.1 GCA_900552925.1 uncultured Oscillospiraceae bacterium | reverse complement strand
ACGAGATTAGCTGCAGTCTCGTGGGCTCGGAGATGTGTATAAGAGACAGCCCACTGACGGCGCTGACCGGCGCCGTGCTGCCCGTCGCCGTGTGGGTGATCGACCATTTTAAAAAGGAGCGAAAACCGAGATGAAAAAAAGCCTGACGCTTCTGCTTGCCGCACTGCTTTTCGCCGCATCCGTCGCGGGGTGCGCGCCGGAGCTTTACGAACGCGCGCTGATCAGCGCCGTCGGCGTGGACAAAACCGAGGACGGCTGCCGCGTCACCGTGCGCGCTGCGCAGGCCAATGCCGGCGGAACGGAAATCAGCCTTTCCGGCGAGGGAAAAACCGTACCGGAAGCCCTGAACGAAATCACCCGCGTTACCGGGCAGCAGCCGCTCTACTCGCACAACACGCTCGTGGTTTTCGGCATGGACTGCGCGCAGGACGGCTTAAAAGAATACCTCGACTTTTTCCTCCGGCACTATGACTCCCGCCCGACGGTCAAGGTTTTCCTCTCCGAGACGACCGCCGAGGATATCCTTCGTGTGGAAAGCGCAGAGGAACCCCGCGCGGCGCAGATTGCCGAGCTTGCCAAAAGCGCCGATTACAGCGGGCTTTCGGCCGACGTCAATCTGATCGGCCTGATCAACGGCACGTATGGGGAAGGCGCTTCCGCCGTCGTTCCCATCCTGCGCCGGGATGAACGCATTGAGCCGGCGGGCACGGCGCTTCTGCACGACCTTTCGCTGCGGCACACGCTTTCTGCCGCGGAGCTGCATGGGCTTCTGCTCCTGCAGGGCGCGCTGCGCGCCGGACAGTTCGTCGTCGCCGATCCGGAATGCGGCGACGTAACGCTTGCCGTGCGCGAGTCGGACTGCGAGATCCGCTTCACCGGGACGGCGGAAGCCCCCCGGTTTGAAATTTCCCTGCAGATCGTGGGGGAGATCAGCGCCGTTTCGGGCAGCCGGTACCACATCGGCAGTACAGTATTTCCACGCCTTGAAAAAGCGTTGGCCGCACAGGCCTGTGAAGCGGTGGAAGCCTATCTCTCCGCCGCGGTATACGGCGCCGGCTGCGACGCGGCCGGCTTCGGCGGCGCGGTGTTCCGCGATGCGCCGGAGGTCTGGCGTGCGGTCTCCGCCGATTGGGCATCGGTCCTGCCCGATTCCGTTTTTGATATGAATGTTCAGGCTGCCATCGAACGCGTCGAGGAGGAAGACACGCCCTATCTTTGAGCACATTCAGAGCACAACCTTGATTTTATAGCGGTTCATCCAGATGTTGACCTGCAGGAGATAGGCCATAAGCTGCGGCCCGGCCATCAGCTGGCCGAACCACGGCTTGCCGTAGTCGAAGCGCGCCTGCAAAAGGTCGTGCGACGCTTCCTTAGAAAGCAGGCGGTGGATCGGCTGCTCCGGGTCGCGCAGCACGTCGTTCAGCCGCTCCCGGATCACCTGCTCATAGTGCGGGCTGTGCGTTTTCGGGTATGGGTTCTTTTTGCGCAAAAGGATCTCGTCGGGCAGAAGGCCGCGGCAGGCGTCGCGCAGAAGACCCTTGGCGACGCCCTGGGGCGCGCGGATCTCCTGCGGCGTGTTGAACACATAGCTGACCAGGCGGTGATCGGCGTACGGCACGCGCACTTCAAGACCGCTGTACATGCTGCAGCGGTCCTTGCGCTCGAGCAGCGCGGCCATAAACCAGTACAGGTTGAGAAACGTCATCTCGCGGAAGCGCCGGTTTTCCGCCGATTCCCCGCGCAGCATCGGCACGGCGTCGGCCGTCTCCCGGTACCGCTCGCGGACATAATCCTCGATCTGCGCTTCAACCGCGACCTCCGGCCGGAGCAGTCGGACGCGTTTGGAAAGGTCCGGCGACCAGGGGAAGAGCCCTGCGGGATGTCTCCGGAAGAACCACGGGTACCCCGCAAAAATCTCATCGGCGCATTCGCCGCATACGGCAACCGTGTGCTGTTTTTTGACCGTGCGGCAGAAATAAAGCAGCGAAGCGTCGATGTCGGCCATGCCGGGCAGGTCTCTGGCAATCACCGCGTCCGTCAGGAGATCGGCCAGCCGGTCGTTGTCGCAGATCAAGGTATGGTGCTCCGTTTGGAGCAGCGCACCGACCTTTTCCGCCCACGGCGCATCGCGGTCCGGCTGGTAGTCGCTCGGCGCAAAATACCGCGCATTTTCCTGATATTCAAAGGAATAGGCTGTCTCTTATACACATCTGACGCTGCCGACGAATTAGACGGTGTAGAT
>USBH01000300.1 GCA_900552925.1 uncultured Oscillospiraceae bacterium | reverse complement strand
CGAGATTAGCTGCAGTCTCGTGGGCTCGGAGATGTGTATAAGAGACAGTCTGGAACGCGCCGCGCTGCACGGGTGTCTGCATCGGGTACTCGGTGACGAGCGCGCCGCCTGAATCGAGGATCTCCCGGCGCAGGTTCGCGTTGTCCATCAGGTAGGGGTAGTCGAGCCCGCACGGCAGCACCGCGACCGTGCGCCCGCGCCCGTCGATTGCGCCGCGGTGCGCTTCGGAATCGATGCCGAGCGCGCCGCCGCTGATGACGGCGGCCCCCTCCTGCGCGAGCTCGTAGCTGATCTCCCTTGCCGCGCGCAGGCCCGCTTTGCCCGCCTTGCGCGTGCCGACGACGCCGATTGCGATACCGCCCGACGCGTCCGGCAGCGTGCCGCGCACGTAAAGCACGGCCGGCGGGTTGTAGATTTCCCGGAGCAGGTCCGGATAACCGGGCGTGTCCGGCGTGTAAACCTGCTGCCCGAGCCGCAGGCAGTAGTCGAGCGCAGCCTCCGCTTCCCGGACGCCGTACGCGCTCAATGCGGCGAGCTCGCGGTCCGAAACGAACGTGAAGCTGCTCCACAGGCCGATGCCGCCCCGGAAAAGCGCTTCCGCGCTGCCGGCGCGGCGCACGAGTTGCACGGGCTTTGCGCTGCCCGCGCCAAAGGCGTTCTGCAGCCAGATCCAATATACGCGCTCATCCATATTTTTACGCTCCCTCTCCCGCGCCGCGCATCATTTCCCACAGGACGATCGCCGCGGCCGTCGACGCATTGAACGATTCCGCGCGCCCGCGCATCGGGATCGTGACGCACTTCGCACAGGCCTGCACCGCCTCCGGCGTCAGGCCGTTTCCCTCGTTGCCGATCCAGACGGCCCACCGGCCCGTGTCAAACGGAATCGTCGTGATGGGCACGGCCTGCGCGTCCGGCACGGCCGCCAGCGACGTGAGCCCGCGCCGGCCGAGCGCTTCGGCGCACGCGGGCGCCGCCTCGTACCGCTCCACGCCGAGCCGGAACACCGCGCCCATGCTGCCGCGCAGCACTTTCGGGCTGTACAGGTCACAGCAGGCGCCGACCAGCGCGATATGCAGCACGCCGAGCGCTTCGGCGGTGCGCAGGATCGTCCCCATGTTGGACGGGTCCTGCACGTTTTCGAGCACGAGCACGCGCGCCGGCGCCTCCTGCGCCGCCCCGGCCGCGCGGTCCGGCATCCGGCAGACGCAGAAGATCCCCTGCGGGTGCTTCGTGTCCGAAAGCAGCGGGGCGACGTGCTCCGCAATACAGTATGCGCGCTCCGCCGCGCGCAGGACGGGCCGCAGGTATTCCCCGTATTTTTCGGCCGCGGCCTCGGTGTAAAAGCACGCGGCGATCGCCGTGCCGCTTCTGGCGGCATCCGCGCAGAGCCGCGCGCCCTCCGCCATGAAAAGTCCCGCCTCACTTCTTTTCTCCGCTTTCTGCAAAAGCGACGCGGCATCCCTCACGACAGGGCTTTTGCGGCTTGTGATCCGTTCAGCTTCCATGCGCTTTCTCCCCTCAGTAAAAAACGTGCGTCCGGAGGATGTTCCGGACGCACGGATAGCTTTTTTATGCAGCAGCCTTTGCCTTCTCGACCAGCGCCTTGAAAGCAGCCTCATCAGCGATTGCGATCTCGGAAAGCATCTTTCTGTTGAGTGTCACGCCGGCCTTCTTGAGGCCGTTCATAAACGCGGAATAGGTCGTGCCGTTTGCGCGGCAGGCCGCGTTGATTCTGGAGATCCACAGGCGGCGGAAGTCTCTCTTCTTCTGCTTTCTGCCGATGAACGCATAGTTGCCGGACTTCATGACGGCCTGCTTCGCCATCTTAAAATGTCTGCTCTTGGAACCCCAGTAGCCCTTCGCGAGCTTCAGAATCTTCTTTCTTCTCTTGCGCGTAGCGAGCGCACCCTTAACTCTAGCCATTTATGTGAACATTCCTTTCCATGTTAAATTCCGGCCGGCATGCGGCATCCGCCGCGCTGCCCGACCGGACAGCCATAAACTCGGTCGTTTTGCGGGGCTTTCCGGCCCCTGCCGCTCTCTGTGCCGCTTACGCGTAGGGGAGCATCTTTCTGACGGCCTTCACGCTCGTCTTGTCCGTGACGGTCGTGCCGCGCGCATGGCGCTTCGACTTCGCGGTTTTGCCGTGGCCGTTCAGAAGGTGGCTCGTATATGCATGGCCGCGGATGACCTTTCCGTTCTTGGAAATCTTCAGGCGCTGTCTCTTATACACATCTCCGAGCCCACGAGACTGCAGCTAATCTCGT
>USBH01000299.1 GCA_900552925.1 uncultured Oscillospiraceae bacterium | reverse complement strand
GCGGCGGAGATCGAGACCGACGGGCGCACGGCGGTGCCGGTTTCGGTGCTGAACGGCCTGCGCCGCGCGGCGCTCGAGGCGCTCGGCGCACAGCGCAGGGGAAAAGAACCGGTTCCGTTCCGGATGCCGGCGCTCGACGTGCGCCCGCACAGGCCCGAAAAGCTCGCGCTGCGCGGCGCGTTCCGCGACGCGGAGCAGATCCCGGAAAACGCCGGCGCGCTCGAAGCGGTCCAGCTGCCGCTCGACACGCCGCTTGACGCGCTCGACGCGCTGCGCCGGGCCGGGCACACGCTGATCCTCGAGATCCCGCGGGCGATCTGGGGCGTCGAGGCGCCGGTCCGGGCGCGCATGGAAGCGCTCCGGCGCGAGGGCTTCACGCACTTCTGGTGCGGGAACCTCGGCGCCGTCGCGCTGTGCAGGGAACTGGAGGTGTCCGCGCACGGCGGATTTTCCCTCAATGTTTTCAACACGCAGAGCCTGCGCTTCTTCGAGTCGCTCGGCCTGTGCGACACCGAGCTTTCGATGGAGCTGACCGGCGCGGAGATCGCGGCGCTCGGCGGCGCGCTGCCGCGGGGCGTGCTCGTCTACGGGCGGCAGCCGCTGATGCTCACGCGCAACTGCCCGCTGGCGAATTCGAAAAAGGGCTGCCTGCACTGCGCGCGCCCGCTTTCGATCCGCGACCGGCGCGGCGTGGAATTTCCCGTGCTTTGCACAAAATTTGCGGGAAAACCCGTCTTTTCGGAGGTTTTCAACAGCGTCCCGCTGACAATAACGGACAGCGTTCGCGCGGGAAGCGGCGCGGATTTTGGCGTTTTAAGGTTTTCTGTGGAAAAAGCTGTGGAAACAGGGGAAATCCTGCGGCGCACAATTCGACAGGAAAAGCCGCATTCCGACTACACTCGGGGCCTTTTTACACGCGGTGTGCTGTGATTGTGGAAAACTCGGTGGAAAGAGTGAAAAACTTTTTTCCGCAGGGGAAAAATATGCCTGAAAAGCCGCATGGCAGAGCCAAAACGGCTTTTCAACAGGGCTGTGGAAACGGTTTTGCACAGCCCTTCGGCGCGCAAAGCGCCAGACGGAGAAAAATCAGGAGGAAAATGAAAAATGGAAAATAACGGAATGGTTCTCAAGCTGATGCGCGTGCGCGAAGGCGCCGTGCTGCCGAAGCAGGCGACGGCGGGCAGCGCCGGCTACGACCTGTGCGCCTGCATCGACGCGCCGCAGACGATTCAGCCCGGCGCGCGCGCGGTGTTCCCGAGCGGCCTCGCGGCGGAGATCCCGGCCGGCACGGCGGGCTTCATCTTCACGCGCAGCGGCCTCGGCATCAAGAAGGGCATCCACGTGACGAACGGCGTCGGCGTTGTGGACAGCGACTACCGCGGCGAGATCTGCGTCGGCCTGCACAACCTGAGCGCGGAGCCGTATATGGTGCAGCCGGGCGAGCGCATCGCGCAGATGATCATCATGCCGTACTTTGCGCCGGAGATCGTCGAGGTCGCGTCGCTTTCCGAGACGGACCGCGGCGCGGGCGGCTTTGGCAGCACCGGAAAATAAAGGGGTCAAGATATGGAACGGCCGCCGGGGGGCGCCGCATATCTTGGGATTTTTCGAAAAAGTTACAATTTGTAAACCTTTTCGGTTGAGAAAGCGCGCTTTTTTTGCTATACTGTACTGTGTGATTTTTACGACTGTTTGATTTTGTGGCGCCGGCGTCGTGCAGACGGGCGGGGCCTGTGGAGGCTTTGCAGCATGGGTACGGTTCATTCGGATTTTTTCGCGGGGCTTGCCTCGCTTTTTTCGGTTTTTTCCCGGTCGGTCAAGGACATCGCCATTGACTTGGGCACGGCGAACACGCTCGTCTACGTGCGCGGGCGCGGCATCGTGCTGCGGGAGCCGTCGGTCGTCGCGGTCGACGTGCGCACCGACGAGGTGCTCGCCGTTGGCAAGCAGGCCAAGGAGATGCTCGGCCGCACGCCGGACTCGATCGTCGCGGTGCGCCCGCTCAAGGACGGCGTGATCGCCGATTTCGAGGTCACGGCGGCCATGCTCAAATACTTTGTGCGCAAGGCGCTGAAGTCGGGCGCGTTCAGCCGCCCGCACATCGTCATCTGCATCCCCTCGGGCGTCACCGAGGTGGAGCGCCGCGCCGTGGAGGACGCTGCGCGCAGCGCCGGCTCCGGAAAGGTCGACCTGATCCTCGAGCCGATGGCGGCCGCGCTCGGCGCCGGCATCGCGATCGACAAGCCGCGCGGCAGCATCTGTCTCTTATACAC
>USBH01000298.1 GCA_900552925.1 uncultured Oscillospiraceae bacterium | reverse complement strand
GTCTCGTGGGCTCGGAGATGTGTATAAGAGACAGCCCCCGCGCCGAGAGAAAGCCCGAAAGCGCCGCAATGCCCAGCAGAACCGCCTTCTGCACATACGGCACCGAAAGCGCCTCGCGCAGCCTGTCCCGCACCCGCTGCAAAGTGTTTTCTTCCATATTCATACGTCCTCTTCCTTTCTTTCGGGTGTGCGCGCCGCACGCCGCTGATTCCTGTAACTTACCGTCACCTGTAAGCTGTAGAACCATTATACGGAGGAGGCGCCGCAGGAAAACGCGAATCCCGCAGGCCGTTTTTTGAATGTTTTGCGGATTGCCCGCCGTTCGTGTCGCGCGTGCGGAACAGCGCTTCGAAAAAGCGCGCAAAGTTTTTGGGGCACTTGACAAAACCCGAAAAAGAGCATAGAATATCGGTAATATCCAGAAAACCTGAGATTGGGAAGAGTACCCGTGTCAAGGACGGCGCAGAGAGCTCCCGGCGGTGGAAACGGAGCACGTGCGGCACGGCGAATGGACCCAGGAGGGCGGGCGGGAAAATCGCCCGACGTCTGCCGCGTTAAGGCTTTGAGCGGGCGCTGTGCGCCAATTTGGGTGGTACCGCAGGAATTCAGCCTCCTGTCCCTTGTTTTGGGACGGGAGGCTTCTTTTATTTCCGCCGCGCCGCTTCCCCGCATGTTCATTATTATCTAAACATCATATAGAAAGGAAAATCACTATGGAGTACAAATTTTCAGAACGCGTCCTGACCCTGAAGCCCTCCGCGATCCGCGAGATCTTCAAATATGCCGCCGACCCGACGTACATCTCGCTCTCCGCGGGCAACCCGGCGCCGGAAGCCTTCCCGGTGAAGCCGCTCGCCGAGATCTCCGCAAAGCTGATGGCGGAGAACCCGATCCTCGCGCTGCAGTACAGCACGACCGAGGGCTACACGCCGCTGCGCGACCACCTGCGCGCCTACATGCGGGAAAAGCACAACACCGGCCGCGATTTCGACGACATCCTGATCACGAGCGGCGCCCAGCAGATCATGGACCTGTTCACGAAGTCCATCCTGAACGAGGGCGAAACCGTGCTGACCGAAGCGCCGAGCTTCATCGGCACGCTGAACGACTTCCGCTCCTACCGGGCAAAGCTCGTCGGCATCCCGATGGACACGGACGGCATGAACATGGAAGCGCTCGAAAAGGCGCTCCGGACGGAGAAAAACGTCAAGTTCATCTACACGATCCCGAATTTCCAGAACCCCTCCGGCATCACGATGAGCCTCGAGAAGCGCAAAAAGCTGTACGATCTCGCCAAACAGTACGGCGTGATGATCCTCGAGGACAACCCCTACGGCGACCTGCGCTACGCCGGCGAGGTGCTGCCGACGATCAAGTCCTTCGACGAGGAGGGCATCGTGCTCTACGCCGGCTCATTCTCGAAGGTCATCTCCCCGGGCATGCGCGTCGGCTACGCGATCGGCCCGAAGCCGGTGCTCGCCAAGATGACCGTCTGCAAGCAGGGCCAGGACGTGCACACGAATATCTGGTCGCAGGTGCTCTGCCACCGCTTCATGACCGAGTACGACTACGAGGCGCACCTCGACGGCCTGCGCGCGCTCTACACGAAGAAGCGCGCCTTCCTGCTCGACCTGATGGAGAAGAACCTCGCGCCGCACATCACCTGGGACCCGTTCGACGGCGGCCTTTTCGCCTGGTGCCACCTGCCGGCGGGCGTCGACATGCAGGCGTTCGTCCAGAAGGCGCTTGAAAAGAAGGTCTGCGTCGTGCCGGGCACCGCGTTCCTCACCGATGAGAACGAGCCCTGCGACGCGTTCCGCATCAACTTCTCCACACCGACCGACGAACAGCTCCAGAAAGGCATCGAGCAGCTCGGCGAGGCGGTCCGCGAAATGCTTTAACGCCGCATAAACTCGATATATTCGCCGGGCGCGCCGCACTGCGGCCTCTCCGGCAGATGAAGGATGGATAACCATGATGGAAAACACAGCAGAAATCAAAAAGAAACGCGTTCTGAGCATGATCCAGCCGACCGGCGTCTTTACGCTCGGCAACTATCTCGGCGCGCTCAAGAACTTCGTCGCCCTGCAGGACGACTACGAATGCGTCTATGCGCTGGCCGACCTGCACGCGATCACCGTGCGGCAGGAGCCGGCCGCGTTCCGCAAAAACACGCTCTCGGCCTACGCGATGATGCTCGCGCTCGGCATCGACCCCGAAAAGAGCATTTTCTTCATCCCTGTCTCTTATACACATCTCCGAGCCCACGAGACTGCAGCTAATC
>USBH01000297.1 GCA_900552925.1 uncultured Oscillospiraceae bacterium | reverse complement strand
TACACCGTCTAATTCGTCGGCAGCGTCAGATGTGTATAAGAGACAGATCTCAAACAGCGTGTAGCCGAGATCGCTTAAGTGACAGAGCGCCTTCTCCGTTTCCATCGGATACAGAGAGGCGGCCGAAATGCCGACTCGCATAAAATGCCATTCCTTTCCGTACCGGACGCGCAGCGCCCGGCCATGGTTTTCATTATAACGCGGCGTCGGGCGCATATCAACCAAAAATCCGTGAACTTTTCTTGATTTGCAGACCGTGATCCAGTATAATAATATGGATTATGGACTGAGGGAGACACACCATGGCTATTTTAACGGTCAACAACATAAAAAAGATGTTTGGCACCGATGTGATTTTGGAAAATGTTTCGTTCGAGGTACAGAAGGGCGACCGGATCGGCCTGGTCGGCATCAACGGCTCCGGCAAGACGACGCTGTTCAAAATCCTGAACGGCGAGTACACGGCCGACGAAGGCAGCTTCACGCCCGCGCGCGAAACCTCGATCGGCTATATGGAGCAGCACGTCTGCCGCGATATGGAAAAGCCCGCGTTCGACGAGGTCATGACCGTATTTGAGCCGCTTCTGCGGATGGAGGCGGAGCTGGAACGCCTGAATGCGGAGATCGCCGCCGTGCCGGACGACATCGACGCGCTGATCCTGAAGCAGACGGAGCTGAACGACCGCTTCATCGCGGAGGGCGGGCTGACCTGCCGCAACCGCGCGCGCAGCACGCTCATCGGCCTCGGCTTTGCGCCCGAGCAGATCATGGCGCCGATCGGCGTGCTGAGCGGCGGCCAGAAGGCAAAGATCCAGCTTGCGAAGATGCTGCTCGGCGAATCGAACCTGCTGCTGCTCGACGAGCCGACGAACCACCTCGACATCCCCTCCGTAGAATGGCTCGAGGACTTTCTCAAGAACTACAGCGGCTCGTACATCGTGATTTCGCACGACCGCTATTTCCTCGACGCGGTCACAAACCGCACCTTCGAGATCGAGCACACGCACCTGACCGAGTACAAGGGCAACTACACGAAGTTCCTGCGGCTCAAAGAGGAAAACCGCCTCGCGATGCAGCGCGTCTACGACAACACGCAGCGCGAGATCAAGCGCATCGAGGGGATCATCGAGCAGCAGAAGCGCTTCAATCAGGAGCGCAATTACGTGACGATCGCGAGCAAGCAGAAGTCGATCGACCGGCTGGAGGCGACGCTCCAGAAACCGGAGGACGAGCCGGATACGATCCGCTTCCAGTTCAAGGCCAGCCAGCGCGGCGGCAACGATGTGCTGATGGCCGAGGACCTCGCGCTGCAGTTCGGCGACAACCGTCTGTTCCGGCATGTGAATCTCGACATCAAGCGCGGCGAAAAGGTCTTTCTGATCGGCCCGAACGGCTGCGGGAAAACCTCGCTGCTCAAGATCCTGCTCGGCATTTACCGGCAGACCTTCGGCGATTACCGCTTCGGCGCGAACATCGACGTCGGCTACTACGATCAGGCGCAGGGCAACCTTGACGAGAGCAAGACTGTGATCGACGAGATCTGGGACCTGCACCCGTACATGAACCAGACGCAGGTGCGCTCCGCGCTGGCCGTCTTCCTGTTCAAGGGCGAGGACGTGTACAAGCCCGTCAAGGGCCTGAGCGGCGGCGAACGCGCGCGCGTGCTTCTTTTGAAGCTGATGCTCTCCAAGGCAAACCTGCTGATCCTCGACGAGCCGACGAACCACCTCGACATCGGCTCCTGCGAGGCGCTCGAGGATGCGCTCATGGGCTATGACGGCACGCTGCTCGTCGTCTCGCACGACCGCTACCTGATCAACAAGCTGGCCGATAAGATCTACTATCTCGAGCCGGACGGCACGACGCTCTACCTTGGCAACTACGACGCGTATCTCGAAGCGCGGCAGAAAAAGGAGACGGCGAAAGCCGCCGTACAGGAGAGCGTCCAGAAGCCGAACGCGTACAAGCTGAAAAAGGAGCGCGCGGCGGAGATCCGCAAAAAGAAATCGGCGCTCGCCCGCTGCGAACGCGAGGTCGAGGAGGCCGAGCTCGAAATCGAAGAACTGAACGCGAAGCTGCTCGACCCCGCCGTCGCGAGCGATTACGAGCAGACGCTTGAAATTACAAACCAGATCGCCGCGTGCAAAGAGCGCTCCGACGCGCTGATGAACGAATGGACGGCGCTCAACATCTGGCTGGAGGAAAACAGCGAAAATGAAAGTTAAAATGATTACGCTCGGCTGCAAAGTCAACCAATATGAATCGGAGGCCATGCTCTCGAGTCTGCTGAAA
>USBH01000296.1 GCA_900552925.1 uncultured Oscillospiraceae bacterium | reverse complement strand
TTAGCTGCAGTCTCGTGGGCTCGGAGATGTGTATAAGAGACAGCCGCCCTGTTCACCGCAGTGCTCGCCTACACGGAGCCGGGCGACGGCGTCATCACGATGCCGCCGGTTTACGGACCGTTCGGCTTTTCGATCAAGCAGAACGGCCGCGTCAACGTCGAGTGCCCGCTTCTGAACGACAACGAATACTACACGATCGATTTCGACCGTTTCGAAGCGCTCTGCGCCGAGCCGAAAAACAAGATGTTCATCCTGTGCAGCCCGCACAATCCCGCCGGACGCGTGTGGAGCCGGGCGGAGCTTTCGAAGATCGGCGAGATCTGCGCGCATCACAGTGTTCTGGTCGTGAGCGACGAGATCCATTTCGATCTCATCATGCCCGGAAACCAGCACACGGTTTTCCCGCTGGCCTGTGAAAACGGCTGCCCGGACTACATCGTCTGCACCGCGCCGAGCAAGACCTTCAACCTTGCGACGCTCCAGACCTCGAACATCATCACCCCGGATGAAACCCTGCGCAAAAAGTTCCAGGCCGTGCTGGACATGGTCGACGCCAACGCCGCGACGGCGCTCGGCATGGAGGCCTGCCGCCTCGGCTATACGCGCTGCGAAGGCTGGCTCGACGAAGCGATCGACCTGATCTGGCACAACTTCCAGTTCTGCAGCCGCTTCATCGCGGAAAACTGCCCCGGCGTCACCTGCAGCCGGCTGGAAGGCACCTACCTGATGTGGATCAACTGCGAATCGCTCGGGCTGGACGACGACGCGCTGCACCAACTCCTTTTCAAGCACGACCTTTACTGCAATGACGGGCGGTTCTTCTCCGCAGGCGGCGAACGCCACATCCGCATCAACCTCGCGGGCCCCGCAAAAATGCTGGAGGCCGCCATGCAGCGGTTCAAGGCGGCCTGCGCGGAGGTTCTGCCGCAATGAACACGACCATCAAGGTGCTGATCTGCATCGCGCTCCCCTTGCTTGGAACGCTGCTCGGCGCGGCGACGGTTTTCTTCCTCAAGGGCGCCATGAGCGACCGCCTGCAGAAAGCCCTGCTCGGCTTTGCGGCGGGCGTAATGATCGCGGCGTCGGTCTGGTCGCTCCTGATTCCCGCAATTGAAATGGAGGAATCGTCCGGCGGCATCGCATGGCTGCCAGCTGTGGTCGGTTTCCTGCTCGGCATCGGTTTTCTGCTGCTGCTCGACACCGTCATCCCCCATCTGCACCTCAATTCCGACTGCCCGGAGGGCAAGCCGTGCGGTCTCGGAAAATCCTTCATGCTGGTGCTTGCGGTCACGCTGCACAACATCCCGGAGGGCATGGCGGTCGGCGTCGTGCTCGCCGGCATGATCGAAGGCAGCACGGCGGTCACCGCGGCCAGCGCGCTGGCGCTCGCCCTCGGCATCGCCATTCAGAATTTCCCCGAGGGCGCCGTTGTATCCGCGCCGCTCGTGTCGAGCGGGCTTTCCCGGCGCAGGGCGTTTCTGTACGGCGCCGCGTCCGGCGTCGTCGAGCCGATCGGCGCGATCGTGACCATCCTGCTGACCGCACTCGTCACGCCGATCCTGCCCTATATCCTCTCGTTTGCCGCAGGCGCCATGATCTACGTCGTCGTGGAGGAACTGATTCCGGAATCGCAGTCCGGCACGCACAGCAACATTGGAACCGTCGGCGCAGCGCTTGGCTTCGCACTGATGATGCTGCTCGACGTCGCGCTGGGATAGCGGTACAAAAAGGCGGCGTTAAAGCCGTCGAGCACCACAATAAGAGAGACGTCCTCGGATCCTGCTGTCCGACAATACGCTCCCCATAGAGCAATTTATTCTAACGACAGAACCGCAGTCTGCCGCGGCGAAAGCATCTACTTTTTTCTGCAGTATGCCCACGCGGCGACCCATAATGCGGCGCCCATTACCGTTTGTATGGCTTTGTTCCACAGCCACACGCCGTGCACATCGCCGGCAAAACAGAGAAACGGGTACACAAATTCCACGCCGGGCAGCCGCAGCAAGCTGCGGGTGAGCAGCGCGATCAGCCAGAAAAGCCCGCACACCAGCGTCGCCGTGTGCTCCTGCAGCGATACGCTGCCCACGAGAACCGCCAGCGACGAAAAGAAGAACGCCGTCGGAAAATATAAGGCAAGCAGCGTCGGAAAAGGCAGCTCCCGCCGGATGAGAACGGCGAGCGCCATGGTCGTTACGGCGAACAGGCTCACGACGGTCAAAACGGAAGCGCTGCGGCACAGCGTCCAGAAAAACCGGGAGCGGCTTTGGGCCGCAACGGCATCGAAGCTGGAATCCGCGCGCGTGCGGCCCCACTC
>USBH01000295.1 GCA_900552925.1 uncultured Oscillospiraceae bacterium | reverse complement strand
GAGATTAGCTGCAGTCTCGTGGGCTCGGAGATGTGTATAAGAGACAGCCTCATGACCTACAACGAGGAAGGCCAGCAGGTCAACGACCTGGCCGAGTCCGTTGAGATGTCTGAGGACGGCCTGACCTACACGGTCACGCTGAAGGACGACCTGAAGTGGTCCAACGGCGATCCGCTCGATGCGAACGACTTCGTTTACTCCTGGAACCGCGCGGCGAACCCGATGACCGCTTCCGACTACGGCTACATGTTCGCGCCGATCAAGGGCTATGCGGAAATGACCGAGATGGATGACGACGGCAACCTCGTCAACACCGACGCGACGCTGGACGTTACGGCTTCCGAAGACGGCAAGACGCTGACGATCAACCTCGAGTACCCCTGCGCGTACTTCAAGGACCTCCTCGCGTTCCCGACCTACTTCCCGGTTCACCAGGCTTCCGTTGAGGCTGCGGATCCGGACGGCACGAACCCGGGCGCCTGGGCGCTTGAGGCCGGCTTCGTTTCCAACGGCGCTTACACGCTGACCGGCTGGGAACACAACAGCTCCATGACCTATGAGAAGAACCCGTACTACCACCGTGCGGACGAAGTCACGATCGAGAAGCAGGAGTTCATGCTCTCCTCCGACGAGAACGCGATCTTCACGGCTTACAACGCCGGCAACCTCGACTTTGCGGACAGCATCCCGGTCGCTGAAATCGCCGGTGTGCAGGATACCCCGGATTATCACCTGATCGATACGCTGGGCACCTACTATGTCTCCTTCAACGTCACGAGCGACCTGTTCGCGGACATGACGGCGGACGAGGCCAACACCTTCCGCCGCGCGCTCGGCCTGTTTGTCGACCGCGAGTACATCTGCACGAACATCGGCCAGGCCGGCCAGGTCCCGGCGGATTCCTTCATCCCGGCGGGCTGCCTTGACGGCAACGGAAGCGAGTTCAAGAACACGTCTTATTACAGCGCCGACCCGGCGGATTACGATGCGAATGTCGAGGAAGGCATCGCGATGCTCGAATCGATCGGCTACAAGTTTGACGACAACGGCATGCTTTCTGCCGAGACCCCGATCAGCTTCGAGTACATCGTAAACACCCCGGGCTCCAACGTCACGATTGCCGAGGCGCTGCAGCAGGACTTCGCGGTGGTCGGCATCGAGATGACGATCACCGAGCAGGAGTGGAACGTCTTCCTGAACGAGCGCAAGGCCGGCAACTACGACATCTGCCGCAACGGCTGGCTGATGGACTACAACGATGCGTTCAACATGCTCGAGATGTGGACCACCGATTCCGGCAACAACGACTGCCAGTTCGGCCGCTACGAGGGCTGGGACGGCTGAGTTTAGCCGAACAGGAAACCCTGAAACTGCATAAACAGGCGCGCCGTCTGATCGGCGCCTGAAACAAAAAGGATGCCGCCGGTTCTCGGAAGAGAGCCGGCGGCATCTGCTTTTTGCTGGATTTTAGCTGCGGGTGGAAACGGTCAGAGCAGCTCCTTCATCTCCGTCACGTGCGCGCGGATCTTCTCGAAGCTCTCCTGGCTGATGACGTGCTCGATGCGGCACGCGTCCTCCACGGCGGTTTCGCGCGACACGCCGAGATAGACGAGCCAGTCGGAAAGCAGCCGGTGCCGCTCATACATGCGCGCGGCGATTTCCATGCCGCTTTCCGTGAGCGTGATAAAGCCGTCGCTGTCCATGCGGATGAAATCGTTCTCGCGCAGCTTTTTCATCGCGACGCTGACGCTCGGCTTTGTGAAGTGCAGTTCGGTGGCAATATCGATCGAGCGCACATGCGCGTTTTTTTCGGAGAGGATCAGAATGGTTTCCAAATAGTTTTCGGCGGACTCCTGAATTTTCATAGTCAAACAGACGCCTCCTTAAACAGTATTTTATTCAGTATACCATATTGTCCCGAAAATTACAAATTGTTTTTTATTCAGAATTTACGAGCGTTTTGCGGCGGCTGGCTTTTGCCGCGCGCTTATGCTATAATACAACCATTAAAGCAAGGGGGACAGGCCGTTGGGGAAATTCGTGATTCAGAAGACAGAGGCGGGCTTTGTGTTTCACCTCAAGGCGCGCAACGGGGAGACGGTGGCGGTTTCGCAGCTCTATGCGAGCATGGACGGCTGCTATAAGGGCATCGAAAGCGTGATCCGCCATGCGGCGCAGGCGGCCGTGGAGGACCAGACCGCGCGGGGCGGCTACACGCCGGAGAAGCACCCGAAGTTCGAGATCTACCGCGACAAGGCCGGGCGCTACCGCTTCTGTCTCTTATACACATCTCCGAGCCCACGAGACTGCAGCTAATCTCG
>USBH01000294.1 GCA_900552925.1 uncultured Oscillospiraceae bacterium | reverse complement strand
GTGGGCTCGGAGATGTGTATAAGAGACAGCTCGAATATGATCATCGACACGGCGATCCGCGCGGGCAACTGGTGGGGCAACGGCGAGCCGATCTTTATGATGGCCGTCAAGCACGACTACCACATCCCCGAAGAACAGAACCCGCACCGCAGCACGGACTGCGCGATCCGCAACGTCCACATCGACGGCGTGACCTGCATCGGCGAGAACGCGATGGGCATCGTCGGCGTGGGGGACAACATCCGCGAGGTGGAGCTGCGGAACATCGATTATACGCGTAAGCCCTCGAAGAACCTCGCGCTCAAGGGCGCCGCGTTTGACTTTGCGCCGGGCCGGACGGCCGTCGAGGTGCCGGAGGACTGCGGCCTGTATATCGGCGCGGGCGCCGATGTAAAGCTCGAAAACGTCCGGACGCGCGGCTGGTCGGTGATCCGCGCCTGAAACGGAAAGGGAGGAGAACGGTTTGAAAAACATTATCCTGCTGCCGCTCGACGAGCGGCCCTGCAACTTTGACTTCCCGTCGAAGATCTTCAACGGCGAGAGGTATACGATCCTGCGCCCGGCGCGGCTTGGCCAGAAAAAGACGCCGGCGAATTACGCGGAAATCCGCGATTTTCTGCTGTCGAATATCGAAAAAGCCGATGCGGCGGTCCTCTCGATCGACACGCTGCTGTACGGCGGTTTGATCCCGTCGCGGCTGCATACGCTCGGGGAGGACGAGGCGCTCGAGCGGCTGATGCTCCTGAAAACGCTGCGGGAGAAGAACCCCTCTGTAAAGCTGTACGCCTTTCACTGCATCATGCGCTGCCCGACCTATTCCTCCGACGACGAGGAGCCGGACTATTATGCCGACTACGGCGCGGAGATCCACCAGTTGGGCCGCCTGACGCATCTGGAGAAGCTCGGCATGGGCGACGCGCAGGACTGTGCGGCGATGCGTGAGAAGATCGACGCCGATGCGCTGGCGGATTACCTGAACCGCCGCGCCTTCAACCGCAGGATGAACATCCGCACGCTCGATCTTGTGGAGGACGGCACGATCGATTTCCTGATCATCCCGCAGGACGATTCGGCGAAATACGGCTATACGGCGATGGACCAGCAGGCCGTGCGCGCCGTGATCGACGAAAAGGTGCTGAACGACCGCGTGATCCTGTATCCCGGCGCCGACGAGCTCGGCATGACGCTGACGGCCCGCGCCGTCAACGCGCTGGAGGGCGATACGCCGCGCGTCTGCCTCAAATACGCTTCGACGCTCGCGCCGCAGCTGATCCCGAATTACGAGGACAGAAGCCTGAATGAAACGGTCAAGTACCACGTGATGGCCGCCGGATGCGTCGTCGTGCCGTCGCTGCGGGATGCGGACTTCGTGATGGGCATCACGGCGCCGGCCAACAAGATGCTCGAGTCCGCCGAGCAGCCGGCCAACAACATGGATTACGACGTGGAGCGGAACATGGCGGAGTTCCTGTACTTCGTGAACGACTGCATCCGCCGGGGAATCCCGGTCGCGATTCTGGACAATGCCTACACGAACGGCGGCGAGCTGCAGCTTCTGCGCGTCCTGAACAAGCAGGGCAACCTGATGAAGCTGCTCGGCTATGCCGGCTGGAACACCTCCGCAAACTCGATGGGCACCGTGCTCGCGCAGGCCGTGAACGGCATGCACCAGAAGAACCGCGCGGCCGCGATGGATTTCCTCGTGGAGCGCTACATCGAGGACTGCGGCTACGGCGCGGTTGTCCGCTCCCATGTGACGGAGCACATTCTGCCGCAGTGGGGCATGACGTATTTCCGCTGCGACGGGCAGAACGGCAAGGCGGCGCAGGCGGTTTTCGAGGCGCTGCAGGCGTTCATCGAAAAGGAATTGACCTCGCTGGCCGGCCGTGTTATATTGGAGTCGGTTGTTCTGCCGTGGAGCCGCATGTTTGAGATCGGCGTCACGGCGAAGTACAGGTAAGAAGAGCAGTAATCGAACGGAAAGGGAGGATTCCTGTGACAAATGCAGAGATTCTGGAAAAAATCCATCGCGGCGTGATCGTCTCCTGTCAGGCGCTGCCGGATGAGCCGCTTTACGGCTATCACTTTATGGGCAAAATGGCGCTTGCGGCCAAGGAGGGCGGCGCCGTCGGCATCCGCGCGAATACGGTGTCGGATATTCTCGACATCCGCAAGGAGGTCGACCTGCCGGTGATCGGCATCATCAAGAGCGTTTACGAAGACAGCGACGTCTATATCACGCCGACGATGGCGGAGGTGGACGCGCTGGCGGAGGTCGGGGTGGAGACTGTCTCTTATACACATCTCCGAGCCCACGAGACTGCAGCTAATCTCGT
>USBH01000293.1 GCA_900552925.1 uncultured Oscillospiraceae bacterium | reverse complement strand
AGACAGCCGCGGGCTCGGCGGCGGGACGACGACGTTCCTCGTCTCGCAGCGCATCGCGGGCATCCGCCAGGCGGACCGCATCCTCGTGCTCGGCAACGGGCGGCTCGTCGGGCAGGGCACGCACGACGAGCTGATGGCGTCCTGCGACGTTTACCGGGAGATCTACTTCTCCCAGTTTCCCGAAGAACGCGCAACCGAAACCGCGCAGAAGGAGGGAGCCCTGTGAAAAATAAAGCGGAAAAAGCGCAGAAAACGCGCTTCGACGGCAAAAACAGCCTTGTGATTTTCAAAAAGCTGATGCGGTTCATCGGCCGGTACAAGCTCATCCTTGCGCTGAGCGTCCTGCTCGCGGCCGTGTCGGTGATCCTGCAGCTGTACGTGCCGATTCTGTTCGGCGCGGCGATCGACGAGATCATCGCGGCGCACCGCGTCGATTTCGGCAGCATGTGGGGCTACCTGTGGCAGATCATCATCGTCGTCGCTGCGTCGGCGCTGGCTTCCTGGGTGATGAGCCTGCTGAACAACCGGATGACCTACCGCATCGTGCAGGACCTGCGCGCGCAGGCGATCCGGCACATTCAGGTTCTGCCGCTCTCGTACCTCGACCGGCACAGCACCGGCGACATCGTCAGCCGCGTCATCGCGGATACGGGCATCCTGTCCGACGGTCTGCTGCTCGGCTTCACGCAGCTCTTTTCGGGCGTCGTGACGATCGCGGCGACGCTGGTGTTCATGTTCTCGAAGAATGTCTGGATTACGCTGATGGTGATCCTGCTCACGCCGGTGAGCTTCCTCGTGGCGAAGTTCATCGCCTCGCGCTCCTACCACATGTTCCGGCGGCAGAGCGAGACGCGCGGCCGCCAGACGGCGCTGATCGAGGAGATGATCGGCAGCCAGAAGGTCGTGCGCGCCTTCGGCTATGAGAAAAAGGCCTCCGCGCGGTTTGCCGAGGTCAACGAGGAGCTGCGCCAGTGCAGCCAGCAGGCCGTCTTTTACAGCAGCCTGACGAACCCCTCGACCCGCTTTGTCAACAACGTCATCTATGCGGGCGTCGCGCTCGTCGGCGCGCTGATGATTCCCGGCGGCGCGCTGACCGTCGGCGGGCTCTCGGTGCTGCTCTCCTACGCGAACCAGTATATGAAGCCGTTCAACGACATCAGCTCGGTCGTCACGGAGATGCAGAATGCGCTCGCCTGCGCCGGGCGGATCTTCGCGCTGCTTGAGGAGCAGCCGGAAAGCCCGGATGCGGACGGCGCCGTCGAAGATGTGCGCGGCGAGGTCGACATCCGGAACGTCGACTTCAGCTACGACAAGAGCCGCCGGCTCATCGAGCAGTTCAACCTGCACGTGGAGCCGGGCATGCGCGTCGCGATCGTCGGGCCGACCGGCTGCGGCAAGACGACGTTCATCAACCTTCTGATGCGCTTTTACGACGTGGACGGCGGCAGCATCTCCGTGGACGGGAAGCCGATTGAAACGCTCTCCCGCCACGCGCTGCGCGGCTGCTACGGCATGGTTCTGCAGGATACCTGGATCAAGCAGGGCACGGTGCGCGAGAACATCTGCTTCGGCAGGCCGGACGCCACCGAGGCGGAGATCATCCGGGCCGCGAAGGAGGCGCACAGCTGGGAATTCATCGAGCGTTTGCCGCAGGGGCTCAACACCGTGCTGCACGAGGACAGCATCAGCCAGGGGCAGAAGCAGCTTCTGTGCATCACGCGCGTGATGCTCTGCCGGCCGCCGATGCTGATCCTCGACGAGGCGACCTCGAGCATCGATACGCGCACCGAGCTGCAGGTGCAGGCGGCGTTCGACAAGCTGATGCAGGGCCGCACGAGCTTCGTCGTGGCGCACCGGCTTTCCACCGTCCGCAATGCGTCGCTGATCCTCGTGATGCGTGACGGCAGGATCGTCGAGCAGGGGCGGCACGAGGAGCTGCTGCAAAAGGGCGGCTTCTACAGCGCGCTGTACAACAGCCAGTTTCAGCCCTCCTGACCGGCGCGCCTCAAAACGGAATACGGCTTGCGGCCGGGAAGCGGATCGCCACAGGGCGGCTTCCCGGCCGCTTTTTTGCGCGGCGCGCGGGGCGGCGGTTGACTTTTCCGGCGTTCTGCGGTATCGTAGCGGTAGAGAAAAAATTTTTTTTCAGAAGCGTATTTTTTAATGTTCTTCTCATTTTCGCAGGGTATTCTATAGCCATCAAAGGAAAACAAAACACCCAGGCGAAAATAAGGAGGCGTTTTCAATGAAAAAAGCAGTTTGGAAAAGATTCGGAAAAAGATTTGGGAAAAAAGCGGCGGCCGTTCTGGCCGGCACCTGTCTCTTATACACATCTACGAGCCCACGAGACT
>USBH01000292.1 GCA_900552925.1 uncultured Oscillospiraceae bacterium | reverse complement strand
CTACACCGTCTAATTCGTCGGCAGCGTCAGATGTGTATAAGAGACAGGTACTGCATGTGGCTCGACGCGGACGACGTGCTGGAGCCCGCCGACCGGGAGGCCTTCCGCAAACTCAAGGAAACGCTCGACCCGGACACCGACGTCGTGATGCTGCGCTACCACACCGGCTTTGACGAGAGCGGGAAGCCCACCTTTTCCTACTGGCGCGAGCGCCTGCTGCGGCGCGCGGCGGGCTTCCGCTGGCAGGGCGCGGTCCACGAAGCGATCGTCCCGGCTGGAAGATCGTCTACGGCGACGCCGCCGTCAGCCACCGGAAGCTCGGCCCGGGCGACCCCGACCGCAACCTGCGGATCTTCGAGGGGTTGCTCGCCGCAGGGAAAACGCTCGCGCCGCGCGAGCAGTTCTACTACGCGCGCGAGCTGACGTACCACGGCCGCGACCGCGAGGCCGCCGCCGTTTTTCAGGATTTCCTCGACGGCGGGCAGGGGTGGGTCGAGAACAACCTCGAGGCCTGCCGGAACCTCTACCGCACCCGGCTGCGGCTGAACGAGCCGGAAAAGGCGTTTGCCGCGCTGACGCGCGCGCTGCGCTTCGGGCCGCCGCGGGCGGAGCTCTGCTGCGACCTCGGCGGTTTCTTTTTCGAGCGGAACGATTTCAAAACGGCGGCGTTCTGGTACACGCGCGCGCTCGAGGCCGTGCCGGCCGAAACCGACGGCGGCTTCCGCGAGCCGGACTGCTGGGGCTACCTCCCGCTGATTCAGCTCTGCGTCTGCTGGTACCGCCTCGGCGACACGGCGAAGGCCATCGCGTGCAACGAGCGCGCCGCAGCGCTGAAGCCGGAAAGCAGGGCCTGCGCGCACAACCGGGCGTTTTTCGCCGCGCATCCTGCATAGACGAAAAGGTCTGCATCCCGAAAGGATGCAGACCTTGCTTTTTTACACGCGCACAATGCGTCCTTCCCGGCGCGGCTTCGCCTTCGGCTCCGGCCCTTCGCGGTAACCGAGCGCCACGTTGCACACCGCGACAAGCTCTTCGGGGACGCCCCATTTTTCGCGGAGCGCGCGGCCGTATGGTGTGGCGAACACCTCTTCGCTGCGCCCGATGTAGCAGGCGCCGACGCCGAGGAAGTGCGCGGCAAGCCAGATGTTTTCGGCGACCATCGCCGCGTCGTCGTGGGCGTACTGCCCCGGCCGCGCAAAAATCGTGAGGACGGTCGGCGCGTCGTAAAAGCCGTTCAGAATCGTGTGGTCGTCCTGAATGCTCGGCTGCTCCGCCGAGATCGCGTGCGACATCTTCTTCGGGTCTCCGCCCTTGAACTGCATGTAGCGGCTGATCTTCCCGAGCTCCGCGTTGACCGCCGGATCCTGACAGACCACGATGCGGGAAAGCTGGTTGTTGCCGGCGCTCGGCGCGTAAAGCCCCGCCGTGAGGATCTCCTCCAGAACGCTTTCGTCGAGCTGCCTGCTCTGGAACCGGCGGATCGCACGGCGCGTGCACATCTTCTGAATCATCTCATGCATGGTTTTTACCTCCTGCGTCTTGTTTGATTCGATTATAGCGCCGGGAACCACAAGGGCGCAAGAAGGCACTTTTTTGTAACCTGCCGCGCGCAAAAAAAGCTGAGCCGCAAAGCTCAGCTTTTCCTATACTTTCATTTTTTACGCTTTTATTGTTCGCTTCCACACAGGGAGAGCAGGATGCGCTCGAGTGCCGGAACGTCGCGCGCGATATACTGCGCGCCGGCCGCCTCCAGCTCGCCCGGCTCGGCGTAGCCGAAATACACGCCGACGCCCGGGATGCCGCAGTTGTTCGCGCCGATCATATCGAATTTCCGGTCGCCGACCATGAAAATCTTCTCGCCCGGCGCATCACCGATGCGCCGCAGCACCTCCCGGATCACCTCGGTCTTGTCGGTCATCGTCCCGTCGAGGTTCGCGCCGACCACGTGGGTGAAGAGGCCGTCCACGCCGTGCTGGCGCAGGATGATCTCGGTGAAATGCAGCGGCTTCGAGGTCGCGACGCAGAGCTTCGCGCCGGCCGCCCGCAGCTTAGCGAGCATTTC
The DNA here is from genome assembly GCA_900552925.1 of uncultured Oscillospiraceae bacterium. Classification (GTDB taxonomy): domain Bacteria; phylum Bacillota; class Clostridia; order Oscillospirales; family Acutalibacteraceae; genus Hominenteromicrobium; species Hominenteromicrobium gallistercoris. The sequence continues at coordinate 297 of USBH01000292.1, read as the reverse complement.
CTTCATGCCGGGCAGCATGTGGTTTTCGTAGACGCCCTTTTCGCGGTAGCGCTCGCGCATCGTCTCCACCGCCTCGAAGGCCTTTTCCTTAGAAAAGCCGTAAAAGTCGATGAACGACTGGTGCAGCGGCGGGCCGATGAACCGGCGCAGCGCGCTTTCCGGCTCGTTCGGGAAGCCCATGCGGTCGAGCGCATAGCGGACGCTCTTCATCACGCCCTCGCCGCTGTCGGTCAGCGTGCCGTCCAAATCAAACAGGATCCATGTGCTCATCGCCGTCCGGCACCTCCTCCGCGCGAA
>USBH01000291.1 GCA_900552925.1 uncultured Oscillospiraceae bacterium | reverse complement strand
GCCGACATAATACATGTCGTGCGCGCCGGAATAAATCCACAGCGTGCGGCCGTCGTCCGCCGTCAGCGGATAGAGGTCCGGGCATTCGTCGTCACCCGGCAGGTCAAAGCGCTGCAGCAGCGTCCAGTGCAGAAGATCCTGCGAGACGAAGATGCCGTAATTGCGCCCCTCAAAATACAGCGCCATCAGCCACCGGCTGCGCTCGGCGTCGAAGACGACCTTCGGGTCGCGGTTGCCGCCGGCAAGCTCCGGCAGCAGCGGGTTGCCGCCGTATTTGACGAGCGTTTCGCCGCCGTCGGTGCTGTAGGCCAAACACTGCGTGCTCCGCTTGCCCGCGCTGGTGTAGAAGAACAAAAGCGGCGTCTCGCTCCCCCGCTTGAGGCCGGCGCAGTTCTCGCGGTCCACAACGGCCGAACCGGAAAACATGGCGCCCTCCATGTCGCTGAACAGCGCCTCTTCCCGGTGCGTCCAATGGAACAGATCCGGGCTGACCGCATGGCCCCAGTGCATATTGCCCCAAAGGCGCCCGTACGGGTTGTGCTGGTAGAAAAGGTGGTATCGGCCGTCATAAAAGCACAGGCCGTTCGGGTCGTTGATCCACCCACGCTCCGCCGTGAAGTGCACCGCGGGGCGCAGCGCGTTCTGCGCCGGTGTGAGCGGGGCCGGCGCATCGCAGAACACGGGGACAAAGTTCTCCGGCGCATCGAGCGCTACGGTCCGCCCCGCATAACCGCGCAGGTCGGCATAGTATTCCGCATCCGGGGCATCCGGCGCATACGCCGCGTCGAACGCATAGACCGGCGCCCCGTTTTCAGAAAGCGTGAACCGCCGGTTCTCCCCGGCAAATTTCACGGGAATTTTCAAATACCGCTTTTCAACGTACAGCTCCATTTTCATTCGTCCTTTCCGTTCTGGATACTTCTGCCTGTATTGTAACACAGAAAAGCGGTGCTGTCACCCGGAAATTGCACAGGAAGTCAGCCGTCCGTTTCAAAATGCGCGCGGAAGTTGCCGTCCGCCCATTCGATCTTTATGCGACCGGACAGCGTCCGGCCATTCTCAAAGCACACGTCGACCTCGATGGCGTCCGTGAATCCCTCACCGGCCTGCGCCGGGTCGAGGTACCACTCCACGCCTTCGCCGCCCACAACGGACAGCGACTGCGCGTCGTGCACCGGCTCGAGCACCGCGGCATCCGGGTTCTCGAGATACACGGCGGCCGAGCCGGAATCGCCCTTCGTGAAGACGTCGAAGCCCGTGATCAGCGGCGCAAAATCGATCTCCGCCGCGCCGTACTGCTGCGCAAAGCGCTCCATCTCGTCGGTCACGCCGTCCAGCGGGTCACTCTTTTCGTATTCGGCCTGCAGCAGCGCGGCAAGCTCCTCGTGCGTGGGATTTTCCGCATCCTGCACATAGGCCGCGTAATCGTCATACGGAACCGAGAGCGTCACCCGTGTCCAGGCCTCGCCGCTTTCGGCGTTCTCCACGTCAAAATAGCAGGTCAGGCGGCCGGCTTCGTTGTACAGGTCGACGCGGTCGATATCCCCGCCGCTGCGGCCGAAGTGGAGAAACAGCGTACCCTCGCCCCACTCGAGAACGCCGTTTGCGGCAAGATCCACCTCGCCGGTGACGTCGGACGCCGACGCATAGAGCGTGAAGGGCTGCGGGAAAAGCGCGCCGCCAAAGGCCGGAACCAAGACGGCGAGCAGAACCGCGAGCGCAGCAGCCGGGACAAGCCGCCAAGCGGCGCGCTTCTTTTTCCCGCCCTGCGACCGGCAGGCCTCCAGAATCCGCTGCTCCGTCCCCTCCGGCGCACGGATATGCAGCATTGTGTCCCGATACGTTTGCAGGTTCATCCGTATTCCTCCTCCGTGTAAATCAATTTCATCTGCTTTCTTCCTTTTTCCAGCCGCTTTCGCACGGCTGCCGGTGAGATTTTCAGGATCTCCGCAATTTCCGTTTTGGTCACACCATTGTTCTTTGCAGTTGTCAGGTGGTACTGAAAGGACGAATCCGTCAGCCCCTGCGCCATCAGCACCACCACTGTTACAATGCTGCGGTCTCGCAGAGAAAGCTTGTCTTCTCGGCTCCACACCTGTCCAAACAGCACATCATCATTCAATTCCGCAAATTTGGGAGCAAATTTTCCCAAAGCCTCTCTGCCTGCCGTTTGTTTAAATGCCATGGCTCACACCTCCTTGCCCATCTGATAGGCTTGCTCCAGTACAGCATGACCTGCGATTTCTCCCACGCCGTTTACGCCGCCTGCAAACACTGTGCCAGCCAGCGCACAGTGGGGGAAGCAGTCTACCCAGCCCTGCACGGCCTGTCTCTTATACACATCTCCGAGCCCACGAGACTGCAGCT
>USBH01000290.1 GCA_900552925.1 uncultured Oscillospiraceae bacterium | reverse complement strand
AGATTAGCTGCAGTCTCGTGGGCTCGGAGATGTGTATAAGAGACAGCTACTACACGGTGCCGGGCGACTGGGACCAGAAGGGTTCGGCGACGGAGTTTGACGAGGCGGAATATTACCGCACGCTGAAAAAGGCGTTTTACATGGACGAGCTCGTCACAAAGCACGCGCAGATCATGGACCGCTACGACCCGGAGCACAAGGTCGGCCTGATCGTCGACGAATGGGGCACGTGGTTCGACGTGGAGCCGGGCACCAATCCGGGCTTCCTCTACCAGCAGAGCACGATGCGCGACGCGATGGTCGCCGCACTGACGCTGAACATCTTCAACGCGCACAGCGACCGCGTGGCGATGGCCAACATCGCGCAGCTTGTCAACGTGCTGCAGGCCGTCATCCTCACCGAGGGCGAGAAGATGGTCTGCACGCCGACCTACCACGTTTTCGACCTGTACAAGCACCATCAGGATGCGACGCTGCTCGGCTCGTTTGCGGAGACGGCGGAGATCGGCGCAGACGGCGAGACGATCCAAAACCTCAGCGTTTCGGCTTCCGAGGATGAAGCCGGCGCCGTGCACATCACCGTCGCGAACCTCTCGGCGACGGAGAGCTGCCCTGCCGAAATCACGCTGCTCGGCCGCACGGACGGCGCTGTGCAGGGCCGGATCCTCACCGGCAAGATGGACGCGTACAACGATTTCGACTGCCCGGAAAACGTCACGATCCGCCCGATGGAGAGCCTGCGCCTCGAAAACGGGCAGATCCGCTGCACGCTGCCGGCCTGCTCGGTCGCAGAGATCACGATCGCCTGATGGCCGGGACATTTTGCCGGCGCTGCCTTCTGAAGGATATGAGCGACACGGAATTCTTCGAATCCGTCCGCGCGTACATTCAGAACATACCGGACGAGCAGAAAGCGCCGGAGGCGCTGTACCGCGAACGGCTTCAGGAATGCACGTCGTGCGACCAGCTCGTCAACGGCATGTGCGCGCTGTGCGGCTGCTTTGTCGAGATCCGCGCCGCGAAAAAAATTCGGCACTGTGCAAAAAGCTGCACCATCTGGTGAGCGGCAAAACGGTCGGCGCGCTTGTTTTCCAAAGGAATCTGTGGTATACTGGCTCAAAAGGCTGGTATGCCACTTTTCTTTTGGGAGGATGATTGTATTATGCTGCAGCAGGTTATGACCGCACCCGGGAAGATCGAATTCCGGGAAATCGAAACGCCGGTTCCGAAAGCCGGCGAAGTGCTGATCCGGATCATGAAAATCGGCGTCTGCGGGTCGGACATCCACGTCTGGCACGGCAAGCACCCGTTCACGAGCTATCCGGTCACGCAGGGGCACGAGGTGTCGGGCGAGATCGCGGCGCTCGGCGCGGGCGTTGAAAACCTTGAAGTCGGGCAGAAGGTCACGATTCAGCCGCAGGTCGTCTGCGGCAAGTGCTATCCCTGCCGCCACGGGAAATACAACCTGTGCGAGACGCTGAAGGTCATGGGCTTCCAGACCACCGGCGTCGCCTCGGAATACTTCGCCGTGGACGCCGCAAAGGTCACGCCGCTGCCGCAGGAAATGAGCTTCGACGAGGGCGCAATGATCGAGCCGCTCGCCGTCGCCGTCCATGCGGTCCGCAAATTCGGCGATATGCAGGGGATACGCGTCGCCGTGCTCGGCGCAGGGCCGATCGGCATTCTGGTCGCACAGGCCGCAAAGGGCATGGGCGCCGAAAGCGTGCTGATCACGGACATCAGCGACCTGCGGCTGGAAAAGGCCCGGCAGTGCGGCGTCGACTTCTGCGTGAATACGCGCGAAGCGGATTTCGGCGAAGCGCTGGTTTCGTCGTTCGGGCCGGATAAGGCCGACGTGATCTACGACTGCGCCGGCAACAACGTGACGATGGGGCAGGCCATCCGCTGTGCGCGCAAGGGCAGCACGATCATTCTGGTCGCCGTCTTTGCGGGGATGGCCGAGGTGGATCTCGCCGTCCTGAACGACCACGAGCTCGACCTCAATACGACGATGATGTACCGCAACGAGGATTATCTCGAGGCCATCGAGCTTGTCCGGGCCGGCAAGGTCGACCTGAAGCCGCTGATTTCCAAACACTTTGCTTTCCGCGACTACGCCGAAGCGTACCGGTACATCGATGAAAACCGCGAAACAACCATGAAAGTCATCATCGACGTGCAGGCGTAAGCGCCGCACGCCAAATCGGAAGAATGGAGAATGCTATGCTGGATGTCCTGCTTGACGCACTGACAGATTCACTGAAAATGCTGCCGTTTCTGTTTGCGGCGTATTTCCTGATCGAATACCTCGAACACAAGGCGAGCGAGAAAATGACTGTCTCTTATACACATCTCCGAGCCCACGAGACTG
>USBH01000289.1 GCA_900552925.1 uncultured Oscillospiraceae bacterium | reverse complement strand
GTGGTAGACCAAAAGCAGCGCCGCCGCTGCCGCCAGCAGGCCAAGCAGAATTTTTGCGAGCCGCCGCGCCTTTGTGTTCCGCACCGTCTTCTCCATTTCCCGCTCCTTTCCATGACCGGCGCACATCGCCTCAGTAAACGCCCTCTCCCTGCCGGACGCGCCGGATCACGCGGAAATACGCCGGAAAGAGGAAGAGATCCGCCATGATCCACGCGACGGGGCTCGCAAAGCACGCCGCGGTAAAGCCGAAGATCGGCACGAACACCGCGCCGACGACACCGCGGGCCACCATTTCAAACACGCCCGCAAACATGGCGATCCGGCTGTAGCCCATGCCCTGAATCGTCAGGCGCACGATGTTGACGAAGGCCAGCGGGATGAAAAACGCGCCGCTCGTCACGAGGTACTGGCGCGCCGCCGCGATGATCTCCGTCTCCCCGGAATCCACGAACAGCAGGAGCAGCCAGCCGCCGAAAAAGATAATGATGAGCAGCGAAATAATCGAATAGACGATGCCGACGATGCCGCACGCCTTCACGCCCTGCCCGATGCGGTCGATTTTCCGCGCGCCGATGTTCTGCCCGCTGTAGGTCGACATCGTGACGCCCATCGCGTCGAAGGCGCAGGCGAAGAACATGTACAGCTTGCTGCCCGCCGTGACGCTCGCCACCGCGACGGAGCCGAGCGAGTTGACCGAAGCCTGCAGAATCACGCTGCCGATCGCCGTGATCGAGGTCTGCAGCGCCATCGGGATGCCCATGCCGAGCAGGCGGCGCACATACGGCGCGCGGAGCTTGAAGTCGTCGCGCGCCATGCGCAGCACCTCGTAGTGTCGGCCCGCATAGAACAGGCAGCCGAGGCCGGAAACGAACTGCGAAACGATCGTCGCGATTGCGGCGCCCGCCACGCCGAGCGGCACGAAGACGATGAGGACGATGTCGAGTACGATGTTGATGACCGACGCGATCACGAGGAATATGACCGGCGTGCGGCTGTCGCCCAGCGCGCGCAGGATGCCGGAAAGCATGTTGTACAGGATCGTCGCCGGGATGCCCGCAAAAATAATCACGAGATACGCGTAGGCGTCGTCGATGATGTCGGCCGGCGTGCCCATCAGCTCCAGGATATTGCGGCAGAACACGACCGTGAGCACGGTGAGCGCGGCACCGAAGCCGACGCACAGCCACACCGCGTTGCCGATAAAGCGGCGCAGCTCGTCGTAGTCGCGGCTGCCGAAGCGCTGCGCGACCGGAATCGCAAAGCCGCTGCACAGGCCGAGGCAGAAGCCGATGATCAGGAACGTGACCGAGCCGGTGGAGCCGACCGCGGCGAGCGGACCGGTACCGAGCACGCGGCCGACGATGATCGTGTCGACCATCGAGTAAAACTGCTGGAATATATTGCCGAAAACCAGCGGAATGGAAAAGCCCAGAATCAGCTTCATCGGCGAGCCGTGCGTCATTTCTTTTGTCACAGAAACATTACCCCCATCTTTCCCAAAAGATGCGCCGCCCCCCGCACGAGGACGGCGTGCACCGCAAAGAGAATCGATATACCGTACAGTTTAACACCGGAGCCGCGGCTTTGTACAGACAGAAAAACAGAAAAAAGGACAGCCGAAGCCGCCCTTTTTTTATGGAAAATTCCGCAATATGTACGGTTTTACATCTTGGAGATTTCATCCGCCCAGGCCAGCGCCTTCTTGATGTCCTCATCCGTCGGCTGGCCCTTCTTGAACAGGCCGCCCTTGACCGCGATGCCCAGCGGCTTGCCGTAGGTCTCCACGCCGTTCGCCTTCATCGCGGCGATGATGCCCTCGAGGCCGTCCGTCTTGCCGGTGCTGTTCAGTACGTAGAAGGCAACGCCCTTGGTTCTCGTCGGGTTGAGGTCCTTGCAGAAGTGATCGACCGGGCCCGGGAGCTTGCCGTTCATTTCAATGCCGATAAAAACGACCTTATCACCTTCGCAGGGATAGGCCGGCGGGATCTGATCACATACGCACTGCATGACTCTGCCGATTTCGGACGCGATCGGCTGTACGCAACCGCTTTTCGAATAGTGAAGTGACTTTGCTTTCATTTCTAACTCTGCCTCCTGTAAATTTGCGGGCTGAACAGCCCGTGCATTCAAATATCATTATTGTTAATTATAGCATATTTTTCGGACAAAATATAAATAAAATGTTAACATTTCAGGTTTTCGAAAGGAATTCTTAAGAAATGCCTTTCGTTTCAACCGCGCCGCCGCTTTCATTCCCTGCCGGGCATACACCCATCGGTTTTTCAGCACCCTATACAAATTATCTCATCCATCTTCCAGAATTGTAGGTTTGTCAAACATTTTGTACAGCGAGAGATTCAAAGAAGGCGGCAAGTTT
>USBH01000288.1 GCA_900552925.1 uncultured Oscillospiraceae bacterium | reverse complement strand
CGAGATTAGCTGCAGTCTCGTGGGCTCGGAGATGTGTATAAGAGACAGCTCGTCGAGCACGGCGGGGTCGATGCCGTTCGCGCCGATCAGGCCGATGCAGTAGATGATGACGCCGTCCGCGCGGGCGGCCGCTGCGACCGGGTTGGGGTCCGGGCCTGCGGTGGTTTTCCCATCCGTGAACATGACCATGACCTTGGCGTTCGTCGAGTTCGGGTCGAACAGCGCGTTTTCTTTCGCGAAAGCGTCCGCGTGGTTTGTAAAGCCGCCTGCCGCAAGGCTGTCCACCGCGGCCTTCAGCTCGTCCACCGAGGTGATGAGCTGGGTGTCCTGAACGGCGTTGGTCGCAAAGCTGACGATGCCGATCCGGCTGCCGGAGCCGATCTGCCCGTCCTGCGCGCTGTCCGTCGCCTCATCGATGATGTCGATGAATTTCTTTGCGCCGCTCTTGAGGTTGTCCAGCGGGCTTCCCGCCATGCTGCCGGACCGGTCGAGAATCAGGACGATGTCGGTGGGCGCGCTGGTGATGTCCGGAGAGGCGGACAGCGCCAGCGTGACCTTCAGCGTCCCGGCACAGTCGATCACGTCCGTACTCCTTTTCTAATTTCAGGCAATTTCTGCCCTGGTACAGAATATGTGCGGGCGGGAGAAGTGTGCGGCTTGTCCGGAAAGAAAAACCTCCGGCAGCGCGGTTCTACGCTGCCGGAGGCAGAAAATTCTATGAAGAGACGATGGGGCGGCGTTCCCGCGGCTCAGTGCTTCAGCGCAGCGTCGATCACGCCGAGCAGCTCGCGCGTGGTGTCGGCCGCGTGCTCCCAGTACATGACGCCGAGCAGGCCCTTTTCCATCGCGTATACGCACTTGCGGCGCACCGCTTCGGGCGATTCAAAGCTGATGAAGTCGCTGCCGTTCCAGAGGTAGGCGGCCTCGGCGTCCGCGTCCCAGTACTCCGTGAAGTTGCCGGCGCGGCGAAACTCCTCGGTCAGGTCCTTGTATTCCGGGCCGTATTCGCCGACGCTGCCGGCCGGCTGTAGCAGGCCGTTGTTGACGTCGGGCACGCCGGTGAAGCTGCGGCCGTAGAACGCGATGCCGACGATGAGCTTGCGCAGCGGCACGCCTGCGTTGTGGAACAGGTCGACGATGTAGCGCGTGCTGGTCGTCTCATCGTCGCCCCTGGAGGCGCCGAGCGCCGCGTGGTGTCCGGCCTGGCGCGTGTTGCCGTTGCGCATGTCGTAGGTCATGAGCTGGACGTAATCGACGATCTCGGCGACCTTGTCCATTTCGGTGTCGCGCACGAAATAGTCGCCGGCGCCGACCGCGACCGAGACGATGCGGTTCGGCCCGAGCGCGTCGCGCAGCGCCTGCAGCAGGGCCGTGTAGTTTTCCTTGTCGCGCGGGTCGGCGTCGATGCCGGCCATGTCGTTGCAGGGGTACTCCCAGTCGATGTCGATGCCGTCCAGCCCGTGTTCCTCAACATAGGCGAGGCAGGAGGCGGCGAAGGCGCGGCGGCCCGCGTCGGTCAACGCCATGGTGGAGAAGCCGCCCGCGCCCCAGCCGCCGACCGAGAGCATGATGCGGATCGCCGGGTTCCAGCGGCGGAACTGCTCGATGCAGCCGATGTTGGTGAGCTGGTGCGTGTCGAGCAGGCCGTCCTTGACGAGGCCGAAGGCGAGGTTGATGTGCGTGAGCTTCAGAACGTCGTCCTGCGTAACGTCCGGCAGGGTCGGGTTCGTGATGTAACCGATCGAATAGTATTCCATAAAGCACGGTTCCTTTCCGGTTTTGTCGTTGGCTTTATTATAGCCAATGGCATGCCGGAAGTCAATGTGCTATAATGGAAGCGAAAGGGGGAATTCGCGCATGGATTTTGACGCGGCGCTGCAGCATGTCCTCGAGCAGGTGCGGGCGGCCGGCATACCGGCTTCCGCGCAGATCGATCCGCAGGTGCGGGTGAATACGCGCGCGAAAAAGCGCTACGGGCGCTGCATCTTCCGGGACGGCCGATACGAAATCGAGCTGTCCGCGCGCCTGCAGGCGGCGGACAGCTCGGTTGTGCATACCGTGCTCGCCCACGAGGTGCTGCACACCTGCCCGGGCTGCATGAACCACGGCGCGCGCTGGAAGCAGTATGCGGCGAAAATGGGGGAGCGGTACGGATATTCGATTCAGCGCACGGCGGACTACGGCCTTCAGCCGGCGCAGCCGCCGACGGAAATACGCTATTTGCTGCGGTGCACGTCCTGCGGCGCGGTGTTTGCGCGGCAGCGGATGAGCAAGCTCGTCCGCTTTCCGGGGCGCTACCGCTGCCGGTGCGGCGGCAGGCTGCAGCGGTTACGCTGAGAGCGTGATGCCGAAGAAGCGTTCCGCGTTTTCGTGGCGGATCTTTTCGAGCTCTTCTGTGGTGAGCCCTGTCTCTTATACACATCTCCGAGC
>USBH01000287.1 GCA_900552925.1 uncultured Oscillospiraceae bacterium | reverse complement strand
CCGTCTAATTCGTCGGCAGCGTCAGATGTGTATAAGAGACAGATCCCCGATTATCCCGTGCATTTGTTTTTCACCCGCGACGGGTATTTCAAGAAGATCACACCGCAGTCGCTGCGCATGAGCGGGGAGCAGAAGCTCAAAGAGGGCGACGAGGTGGTGCAGCAGGTGGAGAGCACCAACAATGTGGATCTTCTGTTCTTTACGGACCGGGCGCAGGTGTACAAGACGCGCGCCGCCGACTTTGCCGATACGAAGGCCAGCGTGATGGGCGAGTACATCCCCGCGCGCCTGCAGATGGACGAGGGCGAGACGGCGGCGGCCATGGCGGTCACGACCGACTACAGCGGCTTCATGCTGTTCGTCTTTGAGAACGGCAAGGTCGCGAAGGTGGAGCTTTCGGCCTACAGCACGAAGACGAACCGCCGCAAGCTTTTGAACGCGTATTCGGACAAATCCCCGCTCGTCGCGGCGCTGCAGCTTCCCGAGGACTGCGACGTGCTGCTGACGGCTTCGAGTGGCCGGATGCTGCTCTTCAACACGGGGCTGATCGCGCCGAAGACGACGAAGAACACGCAGGGCGTCGCGGCGATGACGCTCAAGAAGGGCCAGCGCGTTCTTTCGGCCGTACTCTATCGGGAGGGCGATCTGCAGAACCCGGCGCGCTACAAAAAGAAAATCCCCGCCCTCGGCGCGCTGCCGAACGGCGAGGAAAAGCCGGATGCGCAGATTTCCCTGTAATGAATCTCCGCGCAGCGGCGTCAGAGCGGTTTCCCGCTCTTTTTGCGTTCATCCCGGCGGGCCGCTCATGCGTTTTGAATTTCTCGCAGCAGCGCCTTTTCGCTCGTCCGCACGTGCTCAAGGTGCGGCAGAAACGGCGCAAGCTCGCTGTCTCCGGCGCAGAGAATGCCGATTTTCCGATACATCGTTGTTCGCCCCCGGTGCGATTTTCACCCACTATACCGGAGGCCGCCGGCGCTGTCAACCGCGTTTCGGGCAAAAAATCAGCCCTCCGGCAAAACGTCCATCCACCAGGCTTTCCCGCTCATCGGTGGATGAACGGCGGAGGGCAAGGGCGTTTCCCGGCCGGCATATCCGCTGCCGGCCGTCGAACCGATCGGCGATCCCAATGCATCGGGATGAAGCAAATATGCGCTGCTCCGTATGAAAGCGTGCTGAAATTATGTTCTGTCGAAGGGCAGGCAACATACAGTCCGTACCGGGTCTCTGCCTTTTGCCGCCCTTTGGGGAGGCCGCCCTGCGCTTTTTTGAGCGCGATTCCGCTTCGATCCGGGACGCACAAACGCGTGACTGTGTTTGCCGTACTCGTATTATGGCCCGCAGGCGGGCGCTTATGCGGGAAAATTCTAAAAAATGTGGTTGCAAATTTGCGCGCTTTATGCTATGATAGGTAAGCTATAAATGCGAAAGTATTCTATGCGGCGCGGCGCAGAGGCGGGGCCGACGGCCCGGCGCGGTGCTGCTCTTGCAGAAGGAGGTAAAACCATGGGTGTAGTTGAAATTGTTTTCGGTATCATTCTGCTTCTGTTCTCGATCGCGATCATTCTCGTTGTTCTTCTGCAGGAAGGCCACCAGCAGAATATCGGTGCGGTCATGGGCGGTGCGGATACGTTCCTCTCGAAGAATAAATCCCGTTCGATCGATGCGTTTCTCGCTCGCTGGACGAAGTTCATAGCGCTGGGCTTTTTCGCACTGGTCATCGTGATCAACATCATCATGTATTTCACAAAGTAAATATTTGCGGAAATACGCCTCGCTTTGGGTGGGCCTTTGCTCGCCGGAATGCGGGGCTTTTGTTTTGCCCTACATATCGAAGAAAGGTTGGATGGATTCCATGTATGAAGAGATCGAACGGCTGACCCGCGCGCTGTGCGCCGCGCACGGCACGCCGGGCTGCGAGGAGGAGGCGTTCCGCGCGGCGGAGGAGGCGCTTTCGTTCTGCGACACGGTGGTGACGGACGCGCTCGGCGGCGTGACCGGCGTGCTCGGCGACCCGAACGCCAAACGCCGCATTCTGCTGGACGCGCACATCGACCAGATCGGCCTGGTCGTCACGAATATCGACGAAAACGGTTTCCTGCGCGTGACGAACGTCGGCGGCGTCGACTGCCGCACGATGCCCGGCAGCCCGGTGACCGTGTACGGCAGCGAAACGCTGACCGGCATCGTCTGCACGCTGCCCCCGCACCTTGCAAAGGGCGACGGCGAAAGCATCCCGCCGGTTTCCGAGCAGGCCGTCGACATCGGCCTCAGCCGCGAGGAGGCGGAAAAGCTCGTCTCCGTCGGCGACCGCGCGGTGCTCGCGAACCCGCTGCGCAAGCTGCTCGGCAGCCGCATCTCCGGCACGGCGCTGGACGACCGCGCCGGCTGCGCCTGCATCTGTCTCTTATACACATCTGACGCTGCCGACGAAT
>USBH01000286.1 GCA_900552925.1 uncultured Oscillospiraceae bacterium | reverse complement strand
CGAGATTAGCTGCAGTCTCGTGGGCTCGGAGATGTGTATAAGAGACAGGTTGAAGCCCATCATGTTGAGCGCAGCCTTGACCGGGATCGGGTTGACGTCCATGAACAGCGCGTTCATCAGGTCGACGTAGCGGCTCGTCATGGCGCGGGCGTCCGCGAGGCGGCCCTCAAGCGTCGCCGCCGCGAGCGCGTGCATTTCCTTCGGCAGGACGTTCGCAAAGACGGAGATCACGCCCTTGCCGCCCATCGCGAGAATCGGCAGCGTCTGCACGTCCTCGCCGGAATAGACCGTGAGGTTGCCGCCGCAGAGCTGCATCGTCTTGGCCAGCGCGGAAACATCGTGGTTGGCTTCCTTCGTCGCGACGATGTTCGGGTGCTTCGAAAGCTCGAAGTATGTTTCCGGCAGAATGTTGAGGCCGGTACGGCCCGGCACGTTGTAAACGATGCAGGGGATGTTCACGCTGTCCGCGATGCAGTTGAAGCTCTCGATCAGGCCGCGCTGCGAGGTCTTGTTGTAGTACGGCGTGACGAGCAGGAGGCCGTCGGCACCGAGGGCCTCCGCTTCCTTGGAGAGCTCCACGGCAAAGCGCGTATCGTTGCTGCCGGTTCCGGCGATGACCGGGACGCGCCCGTTGACTTTCTTGATCGTAGAATCGATGACCTTCGTGTGCTCTTCACCGGAAAGCGTCGCCGCCTCGCCGGTCGTGCCGCAGGTGATGATCGCGTCGGTGCCGTTTTCAATCTGGAACTCGATCAGACGCTCGAGCTCCGTGTAGTTGACCGACATATCCGGGTTGAACGGCGTGACGAGCGCGACGCCGGAACCCGTAAAAATAACCTTCTTCATCTGGAAAACCTCCTGAAACAGAAATCAGTCGAAATAGCCCTTCTTGGCGAGCAGCTCCGCCATCAGAACGCCGCCGCCGGCTGCGCCGCGCAGCGTGTTGTGCGAAAGGCAGACGAATTTGTAATCGTACTGGGTGTCGGGGCGGAGGCGGCCGATCGATACGGCCATGCCGCCTTCAAGGTCGCGGTCGAGCTTCGCCTGCGGGCGGTCCGCCTCGGTGAAGTAGTGCAGGAACTGCTTCGGTGCGCTCGGCAGCTCGAGCTCCTGCGCCGGGCCGCGGAATTCGGTCCAGCGGCGGATGATCTCCTCGGCCGGAACCTTCTTCTCGAGGGAGAGGAACACCGCCGCGGTGTGGCCGTCGGAAACCGGCACGCGGAAGCACTGCGCGGTGATCGAGGGCGTGGTCGCGTTGACGATCCGGCCGTCCTCGATGTGGCCCCAGATCTTCATCGGCTCCTGCTCGGACTTCTCCTCCTCGCCGCCGATGTAGGGAATGACGTTGTCCAGAATGTCGGGGTACGTCTCAAAGGTCTTGCCGGCGCCCGAAATCGCCTGATACGTGCAGGCCAGCACCTTGGTGACGCCGAGATCCATCAGCGGGTGGACCGCCGGGACGTAGCTCTGCAGCGAGCAATTCGACTTGACGGCGATGAAGCCACGCTTCGTGCCGAGGCGCTTTCTCTGCGCCTCGATGACCTGCGCGTGCTCGGCGTTGATTTCCGGGATAATCATCGGCACATCCGGCGTGCCGCGGTGTGCGCTGTTGTTCGAAATGACCGGGCACTCCTTTTTGGCGTAGGCCTCCTCCAGCGCGCGGATATCCTCTTTCTTCATATCGACGGCGCAGAAAACGAAGTCCACCTTTGAGACGACGGTGTCTATATCGGCCGTGGCGTCGAGAACGACCATATCGGCCAGCGCGGCCGGAATCGGCTTTTTCATCGCCCAGCGCTTTTCCACAACGCTCTTATACGTCTTGCCTGCCGAACGGGCCGAAGCGGCGAGCGCAGTGACCTGGAACCAGGGGTGGTCCTCCAAAAGCGTCGCAAAGCGCTGGCCGACCATGCCTGTGCAGCCGATAATTCCGACATTGTACTTTTTCATTTTTTTCACCCGACCTGTGTGCAGGTCTTCCTTTCCAAAGCAAAATTGCCGCTCAATTTATTTTTGAGCGAAAAAAAACCGGTTGAAATCCGGTCATCCATACAATATAATAGATATGCGTGGGCCTTCCGCCTGTTCGGAAAACACCGATAGCACTCCATCATAAAACAGATGACAGTTGCAGGGCTTTCGCCGGAGCAACCAGATTCCCGCGCGCCACAAGGCGGGATCTTCGGCGGGGTGTCCTTTTCCGCGCGGCCCATCGGCCTGTGGCGGCCGGACCGGCGGTACTCATACAAACCGCACCTCTATCCTTATTATAATACATGGAATAAAGATTGTTGTCAATTTATTTGACGAAATTTCTTTCGGAGATTTGCGGCTATTCTTACAGATTGGACTGAGGATTTTGACGACTGAAACCTTACATACGAACTGTCTCTTATACACATCTGACGCTGCCGACGAATTAGACGGTGTAGAT
>USBH01000285.1 GCA_900552925.1 uncultured Oscillospiraceae bacterium | reverse complement strand
GGGCCGCGAAGGCGGTGCTGCGCTTCGGCGGCAGGCTCTGCATCTGCCAGCGGCCCGAGCGGCTGACGGACGCGATGGCGGCCTTCCGCGAAAACGGCGTCGAGCCGAAGCGGCTGCGGCTCGTGGAGCAGCGGCAGGGCAGCGCGCCGATGCTCTTCCTGCTCGAAGGGCGGCGCGGCGGCAGGCCGGGGCTTGAGATTCTGCCCACGCTGCGGGTTGAAGCGGCGGGGGGCGGCTTCTCGCCCGAAATGCTCGAAATCTACGGGGATTATAAGACAGGACACACATAACGGACCCGGCGGCGGAGCGCTTCGGCGCGCCGGCCGGGCCCAGGGACGGTGAAACTATGGAAAACAAACTGGAAAAGGGCGCGCTGTACGTCGTGGGCACGCCGATCGGCAATCTCTCGGACTTCTCGCCGCGCGCGGCCGAAACGCTGGCGGCGGTGGATTTCATCGCGGCGGAGGACACGCGCGTCACGGTGAAGCTTCTGAACCACTTCGGCATCAAAAAGCCGCTTGTCAGCTACTACGAGCACAACAAGCAGGAGAAGGGCAGCGTCATCACGGACCGGCTGGCCGAGGGCGAGACCTGCGCGCTCGTCTCCGACGCCGGCATGCCCGCGATCTCGGACCCCGGCGAGGACCTCGTCGCGCTGTGCGCGGCGCGGGGCATCCCGGTGTACGTCGTGCCCGGCCCGAGCGCGGTCGTCTCGGCGCTCGCGGTTTCGGGCCTGCCGACGGGCCGCTTCACGTTCGAGGGCTTTCTGAGCGTCAACAAGAAGAGCCGGCGCGAGCACCTCGAATCGCTGCGGGACGAGACGCGCACGATGGTCTTTTACGAGGCGCCGCACAAGCTGCCCTACACGCTGCAGGATATGGAGGCGGTGTTCGGCGACCGGCGCATCGCCCTCGTGCGGGAGATCACGAAGATCCACGAGCAGTGCATCCGCACGACGCTCTCGGCCGCGGCGGCCCACTACGCTTCGACGCCGCCGAAGGGCGAGTTCGTGCTCGTCATCGAGGGCGCAAAGCCCGCCGAAAAGCGGGAGATGACGCTCGAGGACGCCGTGGCGCTCGCGCGGGCCGCGATGGAAAACGGCAGCGCGGCGTCCGACGCGGCGAAGGAGGCGGCGAAGCTCTCGGGCTTCAAAAAGGGCGAGATCTATAAGCGCCTGATGGAATGAAAGCGGCGCCCGGCGGGAGCGCCCGCGGGCGAGAAAACCGGGGGGCGTTCTCCCGGAAAACGGTGGTGAGCATCAATGAAACGGATTTTGGTGGTCGACGACGACCAGCACATCGGCAATCTTCTGGAGGAGGCGCTCGCGGCGGAGGGCTACGGCGTTTCGCGCGCGTATTCCGGCACCGAGGCGCAGCTTCTGCTGGAGCGGGAAAGGCCCGACCTCGTCCTGCTCGACCTGATGCTGCCCGGCCTTTCGGGCGAGGCGCTGCTGCCGAAGCTGCAGGGCATCCCGGTGATCGTCGTCAGCGCGAAGGCCGGCGTCGACGACAAGGTGAAGCTGCTGCTCGGCGGCGCGGTGGACTACGTGACGAAGCCGTTCGTCCTGCGTGAGCTGCTCGCGCGCGTCGCGGTGCAGCTGCGCCGGGCGCCCGTTGCCGCCGCCGCGGTGCTCTCCGCCGGCGGCCTGCGGCTCGACGTGGGCGCGCACGCGCTGACCGTCGACGGCGCGCCCGTGCGGCTGACGAAAACCGAATACGCGATTTTAAAGCTCCTGATGCAGAACCCGGGCCGCGCGGTGTCGAAATCCGTGATCCTCGACCGCATCAGCCTCGACACGCCCGACTGCACCGACGCCTCCTTGAAGCAGCACGTCAGCAACCTGCGCCGCAAGCTGCGCGAGGCCGGCGGGCGGGACTGCATCGAGGCCGTGTGGGGCATCGGCTTCCGGCTCGATGCGGAGTAAATCTTTTCTGTTTCTTTACGCTTTTCTTGACCGCCCGCTTGACCCTTTTGCGGTACACTGGCCGTAAAGAAAAGGAAGGGAGACGTTTTCACATGGAATACTGTTTGGAAACGCAGGCGCTCTGCAAGACATACGGGCGCTTCAGGGCGGTCGACAACCTGTCGATGCACGTCCCGCGCGGGGCGATCTACGGCTTTGTCGGCAAAAACGGCGCGGGCAAGACGACGCTGCTGCGCCTCATCTGCGGCCTGCAAAGGCCGACCGCGGGCGGCTATTGCCTTTACGGCGTGCCGCACACCGACAAGGCGCTGTGCACGGTGCGCCGCCGCATGGGGGCGGTCGTCGAAACGCCGTCGATCTACATGGACCTGCCCGCGCAGGAGAACCTGAAGCAGCAGTACCGCGTGCTCGGGCTGCCGTCGTTTTCGGGCATCCCCGCGCTGCTCGAGCTCGTGGGGCTTCAGGACACCGGCGGGAAAAAGGCGCGGCACTTCTCGCTCGGCATGCGCCAGCGGCTC
>USBH01000284.1 GCA_900552925.1 uncultured Oscillospiraceae bacterium | reverse complement strand
AGTCTCGTGGGTTCGGAGATGTGTATAAGAGACAGCAGGCTGTACCGCTCCGCGCCGCGCTCGATGCCGACGAGCTCCATCAGCGCGAGCACCTTTTGGCGCACGGCGGCCTCGGGCAGCCGGCGGTTGTGCGCGCGGACCGCCTCGGCGATCTGCCGCCCGACCGGGATCGTCGGGTTCAGGGCGGTCATCGGGTCCTGAAAGACCATCGAGAACGCGCGCCCGCGCAGTTTGCGCATCTCGCGCTCGCGGTAATCCGTTATGTCGGTCCCGTTCAGGAAGATGCGGCCCGCGCGGATCCGCGCCGTCGGCGGGAGCAGCTTCATGACGGCCTTGCACAGCACGCTTTTCCCGCAGCCCGATTCGCCGACGACGGCCAGCACCTCGCCGCGGGAAAGCGCGAGCGAAACGCCGCGCACGGCCTGAATTTCGCCGCGCGGCGTGTCAAAGCAGACCGATAAATTTTCAACACGAAGCAGCTCGCTCACGTCTTTCGTCCTTTCCTGTGGATTTGTTCCGGTAAATTCAATCGATCGTCCATTCGGCGACGTTCCAGAAGATGCCGACGCCGTGGTGGCCCATGACGGTGTCCGCGTCGATGCCCGTGATCGACGCGTCCGCCACGTAGTTCGCGTCGATGTAGCAGATAAACGCGAAGGCCGGGTCCGCGGCGAGCGCCTTCTGGAAGTTCGCGTAGGCCTCGGCGCGCACCGCCGGGTCGTCCGACTCGCGCGCCTCGGTCAGGTAGCGGTCGACGTCGGCGTTCGAGTAGCCGGAGTAGTTCGCGCCCTTATCGGTGCCGAACACCTTGTAGGTGTGGTCGTCCGCGTCGAACGGGCTGCCCCAGCCGATCAGGTACGCCATCTGGCCGCTCCAGTCCACCTGCGCCGGGATGTCCACCGTCACGTCCATGCCGATCTCACGCAGCTGCTGCACGACGATCTGCGCCATGTCGATGCGCACCTGATCGCCGGCGCCGACACTCAGCACAAAGCCGACCGTCTCGCCGTTCCGCGTGTAGAAGCCGTCCTCGCCGAGCACGCAGCCGGCCGCCTCCAGCACGGCGCGCGCCTTTTCCGGGTCGTAGTCGTAGTGCTCGACGTCTTCATAATTGTAGATATTGCGCTGCAGCGGGCCGTAGGCCGCCATGCCCTGACCGAGCAGGACCGCGTCGATGATCGCTTCGCGGTCGATCGCGTAGCAGACCGCCGGGATCAGGTCGCGGTTTTCCTGCCAGTATTCGTTCTGGAAGTTGAACAGGATGCCGCGGTAGTCGGCCGTTTCCATGTCGTAGCAGGTGAAGCCTTCTTCGTCGGCAAAGGTGGCCGCGTCCTTCGGCGTCAGCAGCGCGAGGTCGAGCTCGCCGGCGCGGAGCTGCAGCGCCTTGGCGTTGTCGTCCGGTACGATCTTGAACACGATCGTGTCGATGTTCGGCTCGCCCCTGAAATAGTCCGCGTTCTTTTCCAGCGTGATTGTCTGCCCCTCGTCCCAGCTCGCGAGCTTGTACGGGCCGGTGCCGATCGGGCTGCGGAAGAAGTCGGAGGTCTGCATGTCCTCGCCCTCCAGAAGGTGCTTCGGCAGGATCGCCATCGTCATGTAGTCGAGGAACGCGACGTTCGGCGCGGAGAGCCGGAAAGAGATCGTGTGGTCGTCGATCACGGTGATCTCCTCGACGTCCTCGAAGTTCGGCGCGTTTTCAGAGCCGTTTCCCGGGTCCATGATCGCTTCGATCGTAAACTGCACGTCCTCCGCCGTGAACGGCTCGCCGTCGTGCCAGCGCACGTCCTCCTCGAGGTGGAACGTATAGGTGCAGGTTTCCTCGTCGAAATCCCAGCTTTTCGCCAGCGCCGGGACGACCGCGTTGTCGCCGTCGTGGCCGGTCAGGCCGTTGAACAGCAGGAGGTTGATCTCGCCGTGCTCGTCCATGGCCGGGTTGATGCGCGTGTAGTCGCCGCTGCCGTAGACGAGCGTCGTGGGCTCCTCTTCCGTGCCGGAAGCGGTGGCCGCTTCGCTTGCGCTTTCTTCCCCTGCGCTTTCGCCGGAAGTGCTTTCCGCGCTGCCGCAGGCTGTCGTGCCGAGCAGGAGCGCGAGGGCGAGCAGCGCCGCCAGAAATTTTTTCATGTCGATTCCTCTTTCTTTCCTTTTGCAGCAGGCGTCTGCGCCGTCCCGCGCCAAACAAAAAAGGCATGCAGTTTTTCCTTGTGGAAAAGCCGCATACCTTCGTGGTATACATAATTCTGAAATCGGGGACAGGAGAGACCTGCACAGAGCATTCAAATTTGCGGAGCGCTTCTTGCCTCCCGGTGCTGCTTCATGCAGCGGTCTTTTCTATTATAGTGAAGCGGGAACGGCTTGTCAATATCCAGCAAAATGGAAGCGGCGCCGCGCGCTGTAGAGCTACAATACAAATTGGACAGAGAGGAAAAAGAAGAGAGAAAAAAGTAG
>USBH01000283.1 GCA_900552925.1 uncultured Oscillospiraceae bacterium | reverse complement strand
TACACCGTCTAATTCGTCGGCAGCGTCAGATGTGTATAAGAGACAGCATCATCACGAACAGCCACGTCATTCTCGATTCGAAGTCCGTTCCCGTACAGGTCAAGACGAACGACGGCACGTTCCACGACGCGGTCGTCGTCGGCTACGACAAGACGACCGATCTCGCGGTGCTCAAGATCGACGGCACCGGCTACACGCCTGCCGAATTCGGCAATTCCGACGAGCTTGTCATGGGCCAGGCGGTGCTCGCCATCGGCAACCCGGGCGGCGAGCAGTTCTCCGGCTCCCTGACAAGCGGCATCATCTCCGGCCTCGACCGCAGCGTCGACGAGTACAGCTCGAACGGCATGACGTACATCCAGACCGACGCCGCGATCAACCCCGGCAACTCCGGCGGCCCGCTCGTCAACATGTACGGGCAGGTCATCGGCATCAACTCGGCCAAAATCGTTTCGGAGCAGTACGAGGGCATGGGCTTTGCGATCCCGACGAGCGGGGCAAAGACCATCGTCGACGACCTGCTCTCCGGCGGCTACGTGCAGGGCCGCGTGCGCTTCGGCATCAAGGGCAATGAGATCACCGAAATGCAGGCCTCGATGTACGACGTCCCGGTCGGCTTCATGATCCGCGAGATCGACGCGGACAGCAGCTTCGCCGGCACCGACGCGCAGGTCTACGACATCATCACCGCCGTCGACGGCGTCGAAACGCCGACGCTCGCCGCGCTCTCCGACGCGCTGCTCGCGTACGCGCCGGGCGACACGATCACCGTTTCCCTGTTCCGTCCGAGCGAGACCGGCACAGGCGGCGAGACGCTTGAGGTGACCGTCACGCTGCTCGAGGACCGGGGTGAAACGCAGTCCTGACCGGACGGCGCCGCGCCCGCATACGGGCAGACGTCTGCCGCCCGCATGACCGCAAAGTCCCCAATATACAGAGAAAGGCGGAAGCTTTGCGCTCCCGCCTTTTTTGCGCCGTCCGCCCGACGGCGCTTTTTGCTGTTTACCGGAAAGCGACGAGCACGTACGACACGCCGTTTTCATTCAGCGCGGCCGTACTGCCGCCCGCTTCGGGCGCCGCCTCCTGCAAGACCGTGGGCTGTGTGCCGGAAACGGAAATGCCCCGGCTGGCCTGCCCGTCGGCCCAACAGGCCGCGTACAGCTTCGTGTAGGCGCCCGTATACTCCGCGGCGCCCTTCTCCGCCGCAAAGACGAGCACCGCGCGCGGGCTGAAGCTCAACAGATGTCGCCGGCTCTCCGCCCCGTTGCCCGTGTAGGTGCGCACCGTGAACGGCTCGTCCAGCCGCGTGCGCCGCGTCTCGTCGAGGTGGACGTCGCTGTCGCCGAGATGCCCGCCCACGAGCGTCTCGAGCGCCGTGTTATCGCTCACAAAATCCGCACGGCGCGGCTTGTCCGTCCCCGCCCAGAGCGAAAGCCCAAGCACCGCCGTCTTTTCACTTGCCGCCATAGCCTTTCCCCCTTTTTCTACATCGCATCGATTTCATCCCATGTCCTGTTCTTGAGGTCCATCTGCGCGAACGTCATGTCGCGCGCGTCCACCGCGTCCCACGTGTTCCGCCCGAAATCCAGCGTGCAGGGCAGGTGCGCCGGCAGAAAGTCCGCCGCCTCCGCCGCCGCAGCCGTTTCGGAAATGCCGAGCACCTCGTGCACGTTGACGTAGATCCCGTCCCCGAACCGCTCGACGATGTTGCCGCGGATCCCGGCGGCGAGCAGCTGCGCCTCGAGCGCCGCCTGCGTGTGGTCCGCCGCCGTGATACTGCCGCGTTCGAGCAGCATCGCCCGCCGGTTCTCCACACTGTCCGTCGAGGGCGTGATGCGGAAAAGCCGCTCAAACGCCGCGAGGCCCGCCGCATCCGCCGTGCCGATGAACATGTTGCGGCGCAGCGCGTCGATCGCGTCGAACAGGATCGACAGCCCGGCGCCGTACGCCGCGAGCTCCGCCGCCATGATTTTGCCCTCGCCGGAATACAGGCCGGTGTCCCGCAGGACCTTCCGCATCCGTTCCATGATTTCCGTCATCCCGCCACCGCCTTTACGCTTGCCGCTCGAGGATCGAGATCCCGCCGGAAACGACGATCTCGTCGGCCGGCGTCGTGTAGTCGGCCATGCTGTCCGGCAGCACGCAGTTTTCCACGGCGCCGGTTGCCATGATCGCCGCCGAAACCGCGGCGATCACGAACGGCGAGCCGACCGTCATCGACGCAAAGTACGCCTCGACCGCAGCCGTGCACAGCGCCTTCGCCTCCTCGAACGCAACGCCGTCCTTCGGCTCGATGTACGCTGTCACAAGGCGCGGCGCAGGCTCCGCCGCCGCAACCGTCACCGACACGTTGATTTCGCGCATCGCCTCCAGAACAGCCTGCACGGCGCCGACCGTTTCTTCCGCCGCGGGCGCGCCGTCGCCGTACAGATAGACGGCGACCGTGCCGGCCCCGCTCGCGCGCGG
>USBH01000282.1 GCA_900552925.1 uncultured Oscillospiraceae bacterium | reverse complement strand
GCAGCGTCAGATGTGTATAAGAGACAGGAGATACATTCCTTTCGGACCGCGGTCCGGACCACGCCGGCCGCGCTAGTTTTATTTTAGGTCAGGATGTCGCGACTGACCGCGGCAGCAGATTTGCCGCAGCCTATAGCATACGCATTTTGCGCCGAAATGTCAAGCCCCGCCTGCAAAATCCGCCGCAAAAGCCTGCAAAATCCGCCGCAAAAGCGCAGTTTGGGTCGAAACGCAGAAACGGGGCTGGACAAGAGGCGGCGCTTGTGCTATGATAAACACAATTTTTTTGAAAGGCGGTGCTTGTCTTGAAACAGGCCTTCTCACGGGGCGATTCTCTGGCCGTAAAAGGAATCGCCGTGATGATGCTGCTTTTCCATCATCTCTACAGCGCGCTGGAACGCTTCGACTCGTATCCGGTCAGCTTTTTCCCTTTTGCGCAGGACGACGTCGTCGCCGTCGCGCTGATGTTCAAAAACTGCGTCAGCCTGTTTGCCTTTATTTCCGGCTACGGGCTGCTGAAATCGATCGCATCCATCCCGCTCAACCGCAGATCCGTGCTGATCTGGAACATCACCCGGCTCCTCAAGCTGCTCTCCGGCTTCTGGTTTATTTACGCGCTGGTGTTCGTGGTCTCCCTCTGCCTGGACGGTCTGCCGATCAAAACGTACTTTGAGAGCTCCAGCGTCGCCGGCTTCTGCTACCTGCTGAACGATTTCTTCGGCCTCGCCAACTTCTTCGACACGCCGACGATGAACTCGACCTGGTGGTATATGAGCGCCGCCATCCTGTACGTGCTTCTGGTCCCGCTGCTCTACCTGTTCGTGCGCAGGATCGGCTATCTGCCCGTTCTTGCCGCCACGGCCGCCCTGCCGCGCCTTTTGAACAGCGACTACCCCGGCGGCATGGACCCGTACTCCTTCCTGCTGTCCGTCCTCTTCGGCATGCTGTTCGCCCAGTACGATGTTTTCGGCAGGATCGAGCGGCGGTTCCCGGCCGACAACCCGCGCGGCTACCTGCTGCATTTCGTCGTCTGGGGCGCGCTGGTCGTGCTCGCCTACCAGATCTCGCGCAATTACGGGCACACGGAGGCCTGGGAGCTGAACCTCGGCGTGCTGCCGCTCGCCTTCCTCTGCTTCTTCCGGTTCTGCGTGATCCGCATCCCCGGCCTGCGGCAGGTCCTGCGCTTTCTCGGCCGCCACTCCATGACGATTTTCCTGATCCACACCTTCATCCAGTTTACATACCTCGAGGACTTCGTGTATTCCTTCAAAAACTTCGCGCTGATTTTCCTCGTGCTCCTCGCGCTCTCCCTCGCGTTTTCGATCCTGCTCGACGGGCTGCGCAAGCTGTGCCGGTACGACCGGCTGATCGACGCGCTGCTGCACCGCATCACGAAAAAGCTCGCCGCATAGCAAAAACCGCATAGAAAAGCAAAGCGCTGCGCCGTACAGAACAGGCTGATCTGTACGGCGCGGCGTTTTTCGGGAATCCGTTTTCCGGATGCTTTTTTTATTCGCCGTAATCGGCGCCGGCGGGGTTGCAGAGCAGCAGGACCGTTTTCTCCTGCGGCTCCAGCGTGATCTCCCCCGCGCTGTACGGGATGAACAGCTCATCCGCCTTGCGGATCGGCATCGCCGTCTCCCCGCAGCGCAGCGTTCCGCCGCCCTCGAGCACGATCGCGATCTGCGGCGTGCCGGTGCGCCGCAGCGCGACCGGCTTTTCCGCCGCAAGGCGCGTGAACGAGAAGTACGGCGTCTGCTCCGCGCCGATCACGACGCGCTCCTCGCCCCAGTCGCCGCTGCGCAGCAGCTTCGGCTCGATGCGGTAGCGGCGCAGATTTTCCTCATAGTCCGCACCGTTGTAGATGTAGCAGCCGAGCAGCCGCTCCTTGTGGAAGGCCTGCTCCTCAGGCGTTCCGCTCTGCAGCTTGTGCGCGCCGACCGTGATGTCGCTCGGCTCCTGCACCTCGGCGACGAAGCAGCCGCAGCCGATCGCATGCGGCAGGCCGGCCTGGATGAAGAACGCGTCCCCGACCTCGACCGGGATCTTGTGGCAGCAGTCCTCCATCGCGCGGATGTCCCCGCGGTCGAAGGCCGCCTCGAACATCGCGCGCGTCACGCCCTCCTTAAAGCCCATGTAGACATACGGCGTCTCGGGGCTGTCGTCGCGCTTGCTGATGACGTACCAGCTCTCCTCCTTGCCGTAGTCGCTGCCGAACCACTCCTTCGCGTAGGCGCGCGTCGGATGCGTCTGCAGCCCGAGCTGCTTTTCCGCGTCGAGCAGCTTGACAAGCACGCCGATGTGCGTTCCGTTGCGGGCGATATGCGCTTCGCCGAGCGCCGCCTGCGGGTCCGCCTCGACCGCCTCAAAGAGGTAATGCTTCGAGCCGTCGGGCAGAATCACCTCGGCGCAGCCGTCGTTCGGGTCGCCCTTTTCGACCTGTCTCTTATACACATCTCCGAGCCCACGAGACTGCAGCTAATCTCG
>USBH01000281.1 GCA_900552925.1 uncultured Oscillospiraceae bacterium | reverse complement strand
CCTGCGAGCTGCCGTTCACGCAGACGGTCGAGTGCGCCGGTGTCGACGAAACGTGCACGGCGTCGGTCTGCTGCCCGAGCGGCGAGTGCACGATTCAGCCGCGGGAGGACAGCGTCGGCGAGTACATGATCCTCAACCTCTACCTCAAGCCGACGTTCTGCGTGAAATTCACAAAGCCCTGCACGGTCTGCGCCGTCAGCGACGCGTTTTCGATCCGCGGCGCGCTGGAGGCCAAATACAAGAACGCGTCGCTCGAGCGCTGCGAGCAGCTGCCCGCGCGGCAGATCAAGGTGAGCGACACGATCCGCATCCCGGACGGCGACCTCGAACGCGTCGTTGACCTCTGGTGCGACGGGCTCTCGCTTTCCGCGTTTACCGAAAAGGAAAGCGCGGCCGTGCGCGGCAAGTTCAGCGTCTGCGTGCTGTACCAGACGAAGGAAAAGCGCATGGCGTTCCTCGAGCGCATGCTCGACTTTACCGACAGCCGCGAATCGCCGGGGGACGGCAGGCTGAGCGCCTCGGGTGAAATCACGGCGGTGCGCTTCACGATTACGGACGCGGGCGCGCTCGAGTGCACGGCGGAGCTCTCCGTTGCGGAGCAGGTGCGCTGCGTGTACCCGGTCCGCGCGGTCGAATCCGCCGAGCTCGACGAGACCGCCGTCTGCGATGCCTGCTGCGCCGCGGTCTATTACGCCGCCTGCGGCGAGCGGATCTGGGACATTGCAAAGCGCTACAAGGCGCGCGTCTCGGCGATTCAGGCGCACAACAACTGCACCGGCGACACGCTGACCGAGGACCGGCCGATGATCATATGCCGGAAATAACGCGCAGAAAAAACAGGCAGAAAGGAAAGGGATACACGCAGTATGGAAGGCTTTAACGTATACAGGGATATGCAGGCGCGCACAAACGGCGAGATCTACATCGGCGTCGTCGGCCCCGTGCGCAGCGGCAAATCCACATTCATCAAGAAATTCATGGACACGATCGTGATTCCGAATATCGAGGACGACGCGGCGCGCGACCGCGCGGTCGACGAGCTGCCGCAGTCCGCCTCCGGGCGCACGATCATGACGACCGAGCCGAAGTTCATCCCCGAGCAGGCGGTCACGGTCAAGATGGACGACACGGCGGAGTTCAGCGTCCGCATGATCGACTGCGTCGGCTACATCGTGCCGAGCGCGCTCGGGTACATCGAGGAGGACCAGCCGCGCATGGTGCGCACGCCGTGGTACGACGAGCCGATCCCGTTCAACATGGCCGCGGAGATCGGCACGCAGAAGGTCATCACCGAGCACTCGACGATCGGCCTCGTCATCACGACGGACGGCAGCATCAGCGACATCCCGCGCGAGGAGTACGAGGAAGCCGAGGAGCGCGTGATCAGCGAGCTCAAGGCGACGAATCGCCCGTATATCGTGCTACTGAACTGCGTGTACCCGAATACGGAGGAGGCGCGCCGCCTTGCGGCCGAACGCGCCGAGCGGTACGGCGTGCCGGTGCTCCCGATCAGCTGCGTGGACATCACGGAAGCCGACATCCGCAATATCCTCGCAAAGCTGCTCTACCAGTTCCCGATCCGCGAGATCCGGCTCGACATCCCGGGCTGGATCATCGACCTCGACGACGAGCACTGGCTCAAAAAGGAGATTCTCGACAGCCTGAAGGATTCCTGCGCGATCCAGCGCGTCTCGCAGGTGGAGCAGGTCGCGGCGAGCCTTGCCGCCTGCCCGGATCTCAAGTCGGCGCGCGTGGCGAAGATGAATCTCGGCAGCGGCTCCTGCGTTGTGGAGCTGAACCCGAACCAGGCGCTGTTCTTCCGGATCCTGAGCGAAAAGACCGGCATCGAGGTGGAGGACGAGACGGCGCTGCTCCAGCACCTGATCGAGATGAACGAGATTAAAAAGAAGTTCTCGAAGCTGCAGAGCGCCTACGACGATGTGATGGAAACCGGCTACGGCATCGTCATGCCCGACATGGAGGAGCTTTCCCTCGAGGAGCCGGAAATCATCAAGCAGAACGGCAAGTTCGGCATCCGTCTCAAGGCCGCCGCGCCCTCCATCCACATGATGCGCACCTGCATCAAGACGGAGGTCACGCCGATCGTCGGCTCCGAGCAGCAGTCCGAGGACCTCGTGCTGTACCTCTTGAAGGAGTTCGAGGAAAACCCCGCGCAGATCTGGGAATCCAACATCTTCGGCAAGTCGCTGCACGAGCTGGTCAACGAGGGCATGCACAACAAGCTCTACCGCATGCCGGAGGACGCGCGCGGCAAGGTGCGCGAGACGATCGAGCGCATCATCAACGACGGCTGCAACGGCCTGATCTGCATCATTCTGTGAAACCGGGTCTGCTTTTGCGCACGCGGAAGCAGGCCTTTTTCCACGGGAGCCACGACTGCAAATTGCGATAAAGGGGGATAACGATGCAGGTTTATGAACCTGTCTCTTATACACATCTCCGAGCCCACGAGACTGCAGCTAATCTC
>USBH01000280.1 GCA_900552925.1 uncultured Oscillospiraceae bacterium | reverse complement strand
TTCCAGAGGGGTGGATCCCTTTTCCAGCTTCCCCGCCGGAAGCTCCAGCACGACTTCGCCGTAGGGATAACGAAATTGACGGACAAACAAAAGCTCGTTTTTCTCCGTCAGGGCGGCGACGCACACACCGCCGGGATGCTCCACTACTTCCCGGGAGGTCTCATGGCCGTTTTCCAATTCCACCCGGTCCACTACCAAATGAACCACATGGCCTTTAAAAATTTCCTCTCTGGAAAGCTTTTTTTCTGTTAATTTACTCATGGATCTCTTCCTTCCTTGACTGGATTTGGTATTTTCATCTCACCGCTGTCATACCCTTTACGGGGTGATTGTTTTGAAAGCTTATCATCGTATTAACTGGTCCAGCTTTGTTCCCGACGCTCAGGGAAGGGAACATTTGATTACCGCCCTATGCGGCCTCCATCCCTCTGTCAGCCGCAGGGTGATAGGAAAAAGCCTATGCGGCAGAAGCATCGACCTGCTGCAGCTCGGAGCCGGAGATGACCCGGTGCTGTTATGCGGGGCCTTTCACGGTATGGAATGGCTGACCTCTCTGCTGCTGCTCCGCTTTACCTCCCAGATGGCGGCGGCGCTGGACGCGTGGCTCGAGAATACGCCGGACCAGGAGATCCTCGTCTCGCTCTACGACGAGTACATCGGCGGCGCGTCGTACGAGGACAACATGCAGGCGTTCGGCAAGGTCAGCTACGACGCGCCGGACTCCATCAGCATTTACACGGACAGCTTTGAGAACAAGGAAGCCGTCGCCGACTGCATCGAAAACTACAACGCGACCGTCGACGAGGACAGCCGGATCACCTACACCGACTATGTGGCGCTGCTCACCTCCTCGATCACCTCGATCGTCGACGTGATCTCCTATGTGCTGATCGCCTTTGTCGCGGTTTCGCTCATCGTTTCCTGCATCATGATCGGCATCATCACGCACATCTCCGTGCTGGAGCGCACGAAGGAGATCGGCATCCTGCGCGCGCTTGGCGCCTCGAAGCGCAACATCTCGCAGGTGTTCAACGCGGAGACGTTCATCATCGGCTTCTGCGCCGGCCTGATCGGCGTCGGCATCTCGGTGCTGCTTACGTTCCCGATCAACTCGATCATTGCGCATCTGGTCGGCACCGATTCGGTGCGCGCAGTGCTGCCCGCCGGCGCCGCCGTGATCCTGATCGTGATCAGCATGCTGATTACGATCGTCGGCGGTCTGCTGCCGGCAAAGCGCGCGGCGACGAAGGACCCGGTCACCGCGCTGCGCACCGAATAAAACCGGCGCATATCCGCGCAAAGCGCTTGTGCGGCGGTGCGGATTGTGCTATGCTGAATACAGACGGAAACAGCCTGCCGGGCGAAAGCCGCGGCGGGCTGTTTTGACGGAAAGGAGCAAAGCAGGATGAAGATTCTGGCGTTTACAGGCGCGGGCATTTCGAAGCAGAGCAATATTCCGACCTTCATGGAAACGCCCGACGTGCGGGAGAAGCTGTTCCGGAGCTTTGCGCAGTCGCACCATGCGGCGTACAACGCGGTGATCCGGCAGCTCAAGGAAAACATGAACGGCGCGAAGCCGAACGACGCGCACATCGCGCTCGCGGAATACGGGATCCCGATCATCACGATGAACATCGACGGCCTGCACCGCGCGGCGGGCAGCGACGCCGTCGAGCTGCACGGCTGCCTGCCGGAGGACGACGAGATGGATACGGCGTGGTCGCTGCAGGGCAAGCCCGTGCTGTACGGCGACCCCGCGCCGAATTACGAAAAGGCGTACGAAATGGTGTTTGCGCTGGAGCCGGGCGACGTGTTCCTCGTCGTCGGGTACTCGTTCCACACGGCGATCGCCTGCGACCTGCGCGACATCGCGAAAGCCCGCGGCGCGCGCGTCGTCGAGATCCAGTCCGACGCGGCGCACAATGTCCGGAAGACGCTCGAGGCGCTGCGCGGGCCGCGCCCGGACGCAGCGCCGGGCAAGTCGGTGCGCTGAAAGCAAACGGAAAGTTGAAAATGAAAAGACGGATACGGCGTTTGAACCGTATCCGTCTTTTTTTGTGGGAATATCCCGGCTGCGCGCGCAGGTTGCGCGGCGTTTCGGTCAGCCGTCGGATTTCGGCGCGGCGTGCGCTTTCCGCCAGGCCAGCGCTTCCTTTTCCAGCGCCTGCACAAAGGCGTCCTTGCCGTCGCAGTAGCCCTCGATGTCGTAAGGGAATGCCTGCGCCAGCCGGGCTTTCAGTGCACCGTACTGCCGGACGGCCGCATCGTGCGTCCGCAGGTAATCGCGCACGGCGAGGTGCCGCTCGATATTTTCGGTATCGTCCGCCTGAAAGATGTGGACCTGATGCGTGCGCTCGTCCCCGCCCTTGCGCAGGTAGCGCCGCCCGGGAATGCCGAATTCCCCGAGGTATTCGTAGCCGAGCTGCCGGAAATCCTCCGCTGCGCGGTCGACTGCGCGGAGATCCCGCACGACCGGCATGATGTCTGTCTCTTATACACATCTCCGAG
>USBH01000279.1 GCA_900552925.1 uncultured Oscillospiraceae bacterium | reverse complement strand
CAGTCTCGTGGGCTCGGAGATGTGTATAAGAGACAGGTGCAGGACGTCTCGATCGCGGTCGAAAAGGGCGAGTTCGTCGGCGTCATCGGCCACACGGGCAGCGGCAAATCGACGCTGATCCAGATGCTCAACGGCCTGATCCGCCCGACGGGCGGACAAGTCCTGCTGAACGGGCAGGATATCTGGGAGAAGCCGAAGGAGATCCGCCGCGTGCGCTTTCAGGTGGGCATGGTGTTCCAGTACCCCGAGTACCAGCTTTTCGAGGAGACGGTTCTGAAGGACATCATGTTCGGCCCGAAAAACATGGGGCTTTCCGACGAGGAGGCGATGGAGCGCGCGAAGGAGGCGGCGCGGTTTACGGACCTGAAGCCGTCTCTGCTCGAAAAATCGCCGTTTGAGCTTTCGGGCGGCGAAAAGCGCCGCGCGGCGATCGCGGGCGTCATCGCGATGGATCCCGAGGTGCTGATCCTCGACGAGCCCGCCGCCGGCCTCGACCCGAAGGGCCGCGACGTGATCCTCGCGCAGATCGCGCAGTACCACGCGCACCGGCAGAACACGGTGCTGCTCGTCTCGCACAGCATGGAGGACATCGGCCGCACGGCCGACCGCGTGCTCGTGATGAACCGCGGCCGCGCCGAGATGCTGGACGAGACCCGCGCCGTGTTCGCGCGCGGCGATGTGCTGGAGCCGATGGGCCTGCGCCTGCCGCAGATCACCTCGATCATGCGGCGGCTGCGCGCGATGGGCCTGCCGGTGAGCGAAACGGTCCTGAGCGTGGACGAGGCGCTGATGGAGCTGATCCCGCTGCTTGTCGGGAAAAAGGACGGGGAGGTGCAGCCGAAATGATTTCCGATATCACACTGGGGCAGTTTTTCCCCGGAAAATCCGTCGTGCACCGCATGGACCCGCGCGTCAAGCTCTGCCTGACCGTGTACTTCATCGTGCTGATCTTCTGCGCGCAGAATTTCGTCACGATGGCGGCGACGATCTTCATGTGCTTCCTCGGCATCGGGCTTTCGAAGGTGCCGGTGAAGCTGTACCTCAAGAGTTTGAAGCCGATTCTGTTCATCGTCGTGTTCACCGGCGTGCTCAACCTGTTTTACGGCACGGGCGAGCCGCTCGTGCGGTTCGGCTTCATCACGATCACGATGAACGGCATTTTGAACAGCATCATGATCGCGGTGCGCATCGTGGTGCTGATCCTCATCAGCTCGATCCTGACGTTCACGACGTCGCCGACGCAGCTCACCGACGCGATCGAGCGGCTTTTGAAGCCGCTTGCGCTGCTGCACGTGCCGGTGCATGAGCTCGCGATGATGATGACGATCGCGCTGCGCTTCGTGCCGACGCTGCTCGAGGAGACCGAAAAGATCATGGCCGCGCAGAAGGCGCGCGGCGCGGATATGGAGAGCGGCGGGCTCGTGCAGCGCATCAAGGCGCTGATCCCGGTTTTGATCCCGCTGTTCGTCTCGGCGTTCCGCCGGGCGTTCGACCTGGCGACCGCCATGGAGAGCCGCTGCTACAACGGCGGCTCGGGCCGCACGAAAATGAAGGTTTTGAAGCTCGGGCGCGTCGACTTCACGTCGATTGCCCTGTGCGTTTTGTTCCTGGCGGCGTTTATCGCGCTGAATATCGTGATCCCGCCGGCGATCGTCCGCTGAGCGGCGGCCGGAAAGGAGGGCGCCTGTGGAGCGCAATCTGCTTCTGACAATTCAATACGACGGCAGCGGCTACCACGGCTGGCAGGTGCAGGAAAATGCGCGCAGCGTGCAGGGCGTCTTTCAGGAGGCGCTGCGCAGCGTGCTCGGCACGCAGCCGGACATCAAGTCGTGCAGCCGCACGGACACCGGCGTCCACGCGCGGGAGTTCTGCATCAGCATGAAGCTCGACCACGGCATCCCGGCGGAAAGGCTCCCCGGCGCGCTGAACCACTTCCTGCCGCCGGACATCGCGGTGCTCGGCTGCCGGCAGGTGCCGCCGGATTTTCACGCGCGGTATTCGTGCAGGGGCAAACGGTATGTCTATGAGATCTGGAACCACCCGGTCCGCAATCCGTTCCTGCGCGGGCGCGCGCTGCACTACTACCACCCGATCGATGCGGAAAAGCTCGACGCGGCGGCGCAGCACTTCATCGGCCGCCACGACTTCACCTCGTTCTGCACGCTCGACAAGCGCGAGATGGGCGACTTTTCCCGCACCGTGACCGAGAGCCGCGTCACGCGCGACGGCGACATGGTGCGCTTCACGGTGGCGGCCGACGGCTTTCTGTACAACATGGTGCGCATTATGACCGGCACGCTGCTCGGCGTGCAGCAGGGGCGCTTTGCGCCGGCGGACATTCCGGAGATCCTCCGGTGCCGCGACCGCAGCCGCGCCGGCGCGACCGCGCCGGCCTGCGGGCTGTACCTGCAAAAGGTTTTCTACGATCTGCCGCCGCAGACGGCAGGGAATAGGGGATGATCCAATATCTGTCTCTTATACACATCTCCGAGCCCACGAGACTGCAGCTAATCT
>USBH01000278.1 GCA_900552925.1 uncultured Oscillospiraceae bacterium | reverse complement strand
TACGAGATTAGCTGCAGTCTCGTGGGCTCGGAGATGTGTATAAGAGACAGCGCGAGGGCTTCTACGCGAAGGAATTCTACACCGACGAGAAGATCGAACGCAGCGAGGACTGCCTCTATCTGAACATCTGGACGCCGGCCGACGCGCAGCCGGGGGATAAGCTGCCCGTATTTTTCTGGGTGCACGGCGGCGCGTTCCTGCACGGCTGCGGCGCGGAAAAGGAATTCGACGGCGAGCAGTTCGCGCGAAACGGCGTGATCCTCGTCACCATCAATTACCGCGTCGGCGCGCTGGGCTTCTTTGCCCATCCCGACCTCGCGGCGGAGAACCCCGAGGGGATTTCCGGCAATTACGGCATCTACGACCAGATCGCGGCGCTCACGTGGTGCCGGCAGAACATCGCATCGTTCGGCGGCGACCCGGACAACATCACGGCGGCGGGGCAGTCCGCCGGCTGCATGAGCGTGCAGATCCTGATTTCCTCGCCGCTGACGAAGGGCATGATCCGCCGCGCCATCCTGCAGAGCGGCGGCGGGCTGAACGGCCTGAACCGCGACTTCTCGCAGGAATCCCGCGAGGCCGTCTCGAAAAAGCTGATGGAAGCGCTCGGCGCGTCGACCATCGAGGAGATGCGCGCGATTCCCGGCGAAAAGATCGCCGAAGTGCAGTATACGATCCGCGCGGAAGACGGGCTGTGCTGGACGCCCGTCGTGGACGGCGTGCTGCTGACCGCGCCGGTCGACGACGTCGCGAGGGCCGGCGGAGCGCACGACATCGATTACATGATCGGCTCGACCGGCGACGACATCGGCGCCGATGCGCGGCGGCTCGAGTACAGCGCGGTGTACTGGGCGAAAAACCAGCTCGCGCTCGGGCGGCGTCCGGCGTACCTCTACTTCTTCGACCGCAAGCTGCCCGGCGACGACGCGGGCGCGTTCCACTCGGCGGAGCTGTGGTACGAGTTCCACACGCTGGACCGCGCGTGGCGGCCCTGGGAACCGTGCGATTGGGCGCTGGAGAAGGCGGTTTCCACCTACTGGGCGAATTTCGCGCGCTGCGGCGACCCGAACGGCGCCGGCCTGCCGCACTGGAGGCCGTATACCGCGGACGCGCCGGTGCAGATGCGTCTGGCGGAAACGATCGGCGAAGAAGCGGCAATCGTCGCAGAAGGCTGAATTTTCTGCAAAAAACCCTTGACAAGCGGCGTGCCGACTGCTATAATAACACTTGCTGAGCGCGAGTGCTGGAATTGGCAGACAGGCACGTTTGAGGGGCGTGTGTTTATGACGTACGGGTTCAAGTCCCGTCTCGCGCACCACAGAATTTAAGAGAGACCCCGCTTCCATTTGGAAGCGGGGTCTTTTGTTGTGCTTTTTAATATATGCGTGTACCTTCCGGCTCCGGCGGTGGCGTGCCGTCTACGGTCTCGTATGTGATTTCGATGATGTGGCCCTTTAAATATTCTTCATCTCGCCAATGGTCGTAAAGAATATAGCTTGTGATACCGATCAGGGCTATCAGACAGGTTATGACAACGCATAAAATGACAATTCGTCTGGTTGAAATCGCCTTTTTCATGTCTGCGTAATCGGTTGTAGCCAAAAAGTTTTCCGCAATGTCTTTCGGCGCGCCGAAGTGGTCGGCAATCGCCTGCTTGTCCAGATCTTCGCTGCAGTTGTCGGCAAACTCTTCAATGTCTGTACGCAAACGCTGCAGGAGCTCCTTTTTCCGCTTGGGGGAGCAGGTCATTTCCTTTTCCACCTCGTGCAGGTACTGGGAAATCGCAGGGTTAACAGCATCCATTACGCATCCACCTCTCCGGAATTTAAGATATTCTGAATCCCTCTATGAACCGCTTCGTATTCTTCGCGCAGTACGCGGAGCCGCTCCCGGCCGGCAGGCTCGAGATGATACATGATCCGCATGCGGGAGCGCCCGGTTTTCATCTTCACAAAGGTCTCCTTGCCCGTGATGAAGCCGTCGTCGGCCAGCCGGTAGAGCAGGGGGTAGAAGGAGCCCTCCTGCACCGATAAAACGCCCCCGCTCCGCTCCTTGATCTGCTGTGCCAGCTGGTAGCCGTATGCGTCGCCCTCGCAGAGCAGAAACAGCACGAGCATTTCAATGGAGCCTTTTTTCATGGTGTCGATTGCCACGATTCAGCTTCACCTCCCTGAAATAACCTTACAAAAATATAAACGATCCGTCAATACCTATTTTTAATAAATAAATGTTGACAACCAAACAGATTGATGCTAAAATTTTAACAAAGGAAGACGGCGTGGTTCTGAAGAAGCGAGGGGATTCCAATGCAGGATGCGGAGCATTTTACGATCAGTCAAAACGCCTGCGCTTTAGCGGCACATCGGTGCGCGAAAGGGCAGACGCGGTAGGTTTTCTCGGGAATTCGAGTTGAAGGGGGAACGATTGGATGAAAAGACTCACGGTTATACTCGTTGCGCTGGGCCTGCTGGCGGCCCTCACGGGCTGCGACCTGTCTCTTATACACATCTGACGCTGCCGACGAATTAGACGGTGTAGATC
>USBH01000277.1 GCA_900552925.1 uncultured Oscillospiraceae bacterium | reverse complement strand
ACCTTTTCGAACAGGATCTGCTGCATCGTCCACATCACGGAGGAAAAGCGCTCGGTCGCAAGCTCGTACAGAAAGCACCGCACGTAGATGTTCTCCTCGGTCAGCCTTTTGAACACGGCGGCGCCGACGATCAGCAGGTCGCAGTCGGTTTCCGCCTCCATCTGGGTGTCGAACGTGAGCTGGCTGACGACGCAGGCCGCGGACAGGACGCACGGGTCGCCCGCCGCGAGGCGGAACAGCGTGATCTCGCGCCCTTCCTCGGAGAGCAGATAGGTGCGCAGGCTGCCGTCCAGCACGAAGATCATGCCGAGGCACGCGCTGCCGCCGCTGTGCAGGACGCTGCCCGCCGGATAGCGGCGGATGACCGCGTGGCGCGCGACGGCGTCCCGCTCGGCCTCCGTCAGGTTGCCCCAGTACGGGAGCCGGGGAAGATACTGTGTGATGCGGTTGTCCATGCGAATGCCCTCCGTCCGTAAAGGCCGGGCCCGCAGGCGGGCGCGCCGGAATGCGGCGGCCGCCGGGCCGGCCTGCTCTGCACTTCGAGTATACACGACGGCGCGCGGAAAGTCAAACAGTCAGTACTTCTGCTTGGCGCTGCGGGGCAAAGCGCGTTTGCAGGGGGAATTACAGGTGCGCGGTGTTTTCGGCGCTTTCCGCGTCGCGCCGGCGGAAGCGGTTGAGCAGGAAGATGCCGAGCAGAATCAGCGCCGGGAACAGGATGCAGAACAGCATGCCGCTCTTGAGGCCGAGCTGGTCGGCCGTGAGGCCCGGGAAAGCGTTCTGCACCGCCGCGCTGGAGGAGATCGCGCCGCTCACGGCGCCCATCAGCGCGGGGCCGGTCGAGCAGCCGATGTCGCCGAGCACGGCGAGCACGCCGAACATGGCCGTGCCGCCCTTCGGGTAGGCCGCGGCGGTCAGGGAGAAGGTGCCCGGCCACATCAGGCTCACGGAGAAGCCGCACAGCGCGCAGGAGAGCAGCGCCAGCAGCGGGTTCTGGAACAGCGCGGTGCCGAGATAGCACAGGATGCACAGCACGGCGCAGAGCGCCAGCGCGCGGGAAAGGCGGATGCGCTCGCCCCAGATGCCGTAGAGCGTGCGGCCGATGCCCATGAACACCGCGAACAGGCAGGGGCCCATCAGGTCGCCGACAACCTTGCTCACGCCGAGCGCGCGCTCCGCGAACAGCGAGCTCCACTGAGACATGGCGAGCTCGCTCGCGCCGGCGCAGAGCATCAGCAGCATGGCGACGAGGAAGATCTTGGAGACGAACAGCTTTTTGAGCGGAATCCGTTCGTCCTCCGGCACGGTGGGCATCAGCGGCACCTTGAGGAAGCGGAACAGGTTGTAAAACGGCAGCAGCGACCAGAGCGCCGGGATCACGAACCAGAGATCCTCGCCGATCAGGCGCAGCAGCAGCGTCGTGACCAGAACGACGCCGACCTGCCCCCAGCAGTAGAACGAGTGCAGCAGGCTCATCGCGGAGGCCTTCGCGTCGCCCGGGCAGGACTCGACGATCGGGCTGATGATGACCTCGATCAAACCGCCGCCGACGCCGTTGATGATCGTCGCGATGACAAGGCCGATGTACGGCGCGGGCAGCACGTTCGGCAGGACGCCCATCATCATCAGGCCGAAAAAGGCGAGAAAATGCGCGAGGACGGCGGCGCGCCGGTAGCCGATGCGGTCGACGTAGCGCACGGCGAGCACGTCGGTGACGACCTGCGTGACGAAGTTGCACAGAATCAGCGCGGAGATCAGGCCGTAGGAGATATGAAAGTGGGTCTGGTAGATGACGAAGAAGAGCGGGGAGAGGTTGTTCACGATGCCCTGCGTGATGTAGCCGCGGTAGCAGGCGAACACCGTGCTCTTGAAATTGCTTGCAGTTTGTTTCGGCATAGGGGTACCATCCTTCAGTGAGATAACATCGTACCCTATTATAATCGATTCCATACGGGAATGCTACCGCTTTTCTGACGGAAACTATAACGATTTTTCGCGGAAAGCGCACAATTCTCTGTTGATTTCGGCGAAAACATATTGTACAATAAAGATGACCGCGGGCTTTTCCCGCGGGACAAGCTGCTTATTCTTTATTTTATATCTTTTGCTTAAAGGAGTGTCAAGCATGAAATTAGGCGTACTTACCAACGTCGTCGGCAACATGCCGTTTGAAGAGGCCCTGAAGTACTTCAAGTCCATGGGCATCCAGATGGTCGAAATCGGCTGCGGCGGCTTCCCGGGCAAGGACCACTGCGACCCGGAGGTCCTGCTGAACGACGAGGCAAAGTTCCAGGAATTCTGCGATGTCATCAAGAAGTATGACATGGAGGTCAGCGCGTTCTCCTGCCACGGCAACCCGGTTCACCCGAACAAGGAGCTCGCCGCGGCGTACGACAAGGACATGCGCAACGCGGTCCTCATGGCGGAAAAATACGGCCTGCACCAGATCAACTGCTTCTCCGGCTGCCCCGGCGACAGCGAGACCTCGCAGTATCCTGTCTCTTATACACATCTCCGAGCCCACGAGACTGCAGCTAATCTCG
>USBH01000276.1 GCA_900552925.1 uncultured Oscillospiraceae bacterium | reverse complement strand
CGAGATTAGCTGCAGTCTCGTGGGCTCGGAGATGTGTATAAGAGACAGGCTCATCGGCGACGTCGCCGCCGACCCACTGATGCACAATCTGAACGCCTGCGCGTGGTGCCCGTACACGGCGGTGTGCGGCTCGGAGCGCGCGGAGGAAAACGCCGCGCGGGTCTCGATGAAAAACGACGAGGTGCTCGCGCGCATGGAAATGCAGGTGGAAGGAGGAAGAACCGATGGCGGCACGATGGACTGACGCGCAGCTCGACGCGATCCGCGCGCGGCGCGGCACGGTGCTGGTTTCGGCGGCGGCCGGCTCCGGCAAGACGGCCGTGCTCGTCGAGCGCGTGATCGAGCGGCTGACGGATGACGAAAACCCGACGGATGCGGACCGGCTGCTCGTCGTGACCTTCACAAAGGCGGCGGCGGCCGAGATGCGCGAGCGCATCGAGCGCAGGCTTCTCGAGCTGATCCGGGAGCATCCCGAAAACACCCGGCTGCGCCGCCAGCAGCTTCTGCTCCAGCAGGCGCAGATCTGCACGGTCGACAGCTTCTGCTCGTCGATCGTGCGGGAATTCTTCTACCTGCTCGGCATCGCGCCGGATTTCTCCGTCGTGTCGGACAAGCAGCAGGAGGAGCTGATGACGGAGGCCGTCTCCGAGGTGCTCGCGGAGCTGTACGGCGACGCGGATTTTCAGGCGCTGTCCGACAGCCTCAGCGGCGACAAGAACGACACGCGGCTGATCGGCGCGATCTTAAAGCTGTTTACCTACACGCGCAGCCACCCCTTTCCCGAAAAATGGCTGCGCGACATGACCGCCATGCTGGACGATTCCGTGCCGGCCGGGCAGACGGCCTGGGGGCAGACGGCCCTGCGCCATGCGGGCGCGGTGCTTGAATTTGCGCTGAAGCTCTCAGGCGACGAATACAAGCTCGCGTCGGAGAGCGCCGAGCTTCAGAAGGCGTACGGCGACGGCATCCTCGCGGACATCGCGCTGCTGCAGCACCTCGCGGACCTCGTGGAGGCGGGCAGCTGGGACGACGTCTCGGCGGCCTTCCGCACGCTCGCCTTCGGCAAGATCGGCGTGTACCGCGGCGCGGACGCCGTGAAGGAGCGCATCAAGGCGATGCGCGAAACGGTCAAAAAGGAGGTCGGAAAGCTCCAGAAGCTCTTCGTCTCCGACGACGCGGCCTGCCGCGCCGAGATCCGGGCGATCCGCCCGCTGGCCGAGACGCTGGCGCGCGCCGTGCTGCGCTTCGACGCGGTCTACGGCGAGAAGAAGCGCGCGAAGAACCTCGTCGATTTCAGCGACCTCGAGCACCTCGCGCTGCGCCTGTTCCTCGAGGAAACGCCGGACGGCTTCCGGCGCACGGAAACGGCGGAAGCCGTCGCCGCGCGGTTCGACGAGGTCATGACCGACGAATACCAGGATACGAACGACGCGCAGGACTACCTGTTCCGCGCGGTTTCCAAGGACAACGGCAACCGCTTCATGGTCGGCGACGTGAAGCAGAGCATCTACAGCTTCCGGCAGGCGATGCCCGACATCTTCATCCGGTACAAGGACGAGTTCCCGCGCTACGACCGCGGCGCCGATACATACCCCGCTACGATCGTGCTCGACCGCAACTTCCGCTCCCGCAAAAACGTGACGGAGAGCGTCAACTTCGTGTTCTCGCAGCTCATGTCGCGCGCGTGCGGCGGCGTCGATTACAAGGGCGACGAAGCGCTCCAGGCGGGCGCGTCGTACCCGGAAAAGCAGGGCTGCGAGACGCGCGTCGAGTTCATCGACGACATCGACGGGCTCGGCGCTGAGATGCTCGAGCCGCAGCGCATCGCGGCGATGATCCGCGCCATGATGGCCGAGGGCTTCACCGTGACCGAAAACGGCGCCGAACGCCCGGTGGCCTACCGCGACTTCTGCGTCCTGCTGCGCAGCTCGAACCAGTACGCGCCGCGCTACGCGGAGAACCTGCGCGCGCTCGGCGTCCCGGCGTGGGCGGCCTCGACCGGCGGCTTTTTCTCGGCGAGCGAGATTGCGACGATCCTCTCGTTCCTGCGCGTGATCGACAACCCGAATCAGGACATCCCGCTGCTCGCGGTGCTGATGAGCCCTGTTTACGGCTTCACGGCGGACGACATGGCCCGCCTGCGCGCCGACTGCGGCGGGGAAACGCTGTACGTCTCGCTGCTCCGCGCCGAGGACGCGCGCTGCATGCGCGTGCGGGAGGAGATCGCGCGCTACCGCATTCTGGCTTCCACGATGCCCTCGGACGCGTTCATCACGATGCTCTGCGACGAGACGGGATTTGAAAACATCGTGCGGTCGATGCCCGGCGGCGAGGGGCGGCTCGCGAACCTCCGCCTGCTCGAGCAGTATGCAGCGGAGTACGAGGCCTACGGCTACAACGGCATTTCCGGCTTCGTGCGCTTCATCGACCGGCTGAAAAAGAACCGCTCGGATATGGAGTCGGCGAACGTCGTCTCCGAAAACGCCGACGTCGTGCGCATCATGAGCTGTCTCTTATACACATCTCCGAGCCCACGAGACTGCAGCTAATC
>USBH01000275.1 GCA_900552925.1 uncultured Oscillospiraceae bacterium | reverse complement strand
GGGCTCGGAGATGTGTATAAGAGACAGCACAGATCCTGTCCGGCGTCATGCGCGGCGCCGGCGATACGATGACGCCGATGTGGATCTCCATGATTACGACGATCGTCATCCGCGTGCCGATCGCATACGGCCTTGCCGCGTGGCTGCAGTCCCCGGATGCGCTGTTCATCTCCATGCTGGTGAGCTGGGTGATGGGCGCGGTCCTGACAGTGCTCGCCTACCGCATGGGCCGCTGGAAGAGAAAGTCGGTCATCAGCCGGGAAGCGGTTTGAACCGCCGCGATATAAGACAGCAATAGACAAAGGCCGGAAACCGCGTCGTCTGTTTCCGGCCTTTATAGTCGGCTGTTCTGCAGAAAAAGCGGAAATAATTTGAAATTTA
The DNA here is from genome assembly GCA_900552925.1 of uncultured Oscillospiraceae bacterium. Classification (GTDB taxonomy): domain Bacteria; phylum Bacillota; class Clostridia; order Oscillospirales; family Acutalibacteraceae; genus Hominenteromicrobium; species Hominenteromicrobium gallistercoris. The sequence continues at coordinate 2,191 of USBH01000275.1, read as the reverse complement.
TCTTGATAATGCCGGGGCATCTGTAGTATGATATTAAATAACACATGTTCACGGCTGCAGCATGCCGTTTTCTGCGGCAGTGAAGAAAGGAAAGGTCATACGCAATGAAAAGAACAGAAATTATGGCCCTGTACAAATCACCCGAAGCGTTTCAGGACACTTCGGTCACGGTTTGCGGCTGGGCGAGATCGATCCGCGACTCGAAAGCACTCGGATTTATCGATCTGAATGACGGCAGCTGCTTCAAAGGCATCCAGGTCGTTTTCACGGCTGAAAATATCGAGGATTACAAGGAGATCGCCGCGCAGAACGTCGGCGCTGCGCTGCGTGTGACCGGCACGTTCATCCTCACGCCCGAAGCGAAGCAGCCGTTTGAGCTGCAGGCGACGGAGATCGTTGTGGAGGGCGCTTCCTCGCCGGAATACCCGCTGCAGAAAAAGCGCCACACCGTCGAGTACCTGCGCACGGTCGCGCATCTGCGTCCGCGCACGAACCTGTTCAACGCGGCGTTCCGCGTGCGTTCCGCGGCGGCCTATGCGATCCACAAGTTCTTCAATGAGAACGGCTTTGTCTATGTGCACACGCCGATCATCACCGGCAGCGACTGCGAGGGCGCGGGCGAAATGTTCCAGATCACGACGCTGGATATGGAGAACCCGCCGCGCACGGAAGACGGCGCCGTCGATTACAGCAAGGATTTCTTCTCCAAGCAGACCTCGCTGACGGTTTCCGGCCAGCTGGAGGCGGAGTGCATGGCGATGGCGTTCGGCAAGGTGTACACCTTCGGCCCGACGTTCCGCGCCGAGCGCTCGTTCACGCCGCGCCATGCCGGCGAGTTCTGGATGGTGGAGCCGGAGATCGCCTTTGCCGACCTCAACGACGACATGGACCTGATGGAGTCCATGATCAAGTACATCATCCGCGACGTTCTGGAGCGCTGCCCGCAGGACATCGATTTCTTCAACCAGTTTGTCGACAAGGGCCTCAAGGCGCGCCTTGAGCACGTGGCAAATTCCGACTTTGTCCGCATCTCCTACACGGACGCTGTCGCGCTGCTCGAAAAGAACAACGACGCGTTCGAATACAAGGTTTCCTGGGGCTGCGACCTGCAGACCGAGCACGAGCGCTACCTCACCGAAAAGCAGTTCGGCAAGCCGGTCTTTGTCACCGATTACCCGAAGGAGATCAAGGCGTTCTACATGCGCCTCAACGACGACGGCAAGACCGTCGCGGCGACCGACCTGCTTGTGCCGGGCATCGGCGAGCTCTGCGGCGCGAGCCAGAGAGAGGAGCGGTACGATGTGCTGCTCAACCGCATCCGGGAGCTCGGCCTCAAGGAGGAGGACTACTGGTGGTACCTCGACCTGCGCCGCTTCGGCAGCAACAAGCACGCGGGCTTCGGCCTCGGCTTTGAGCGCATGGTGATGTACCTCACCGGCATCGCAAACATCCGCGACGTGCTGCCGTTCCCGCGCACGACCGGCTCCGCCGAGTTCTGATTGTCGGATTTATGGCAAAATCCACGGAAAAGGGATTTTCCGTGCATATTCATAGTGCAAAACAAGAAAAATGCAGGACTTTTAAATAAGTCTTGCATTTTTTTGCCGTTTGTATTACAATGGTAAAGGTTTTGACGCATAATTGCATAGTTGTTTCATTGAATAATTCAAATTTAACTTGATGGAGATGTTTTCATGGCATACGCAGATCTAAGCCGTGCGGAACTCGAAGCGGTTCTCGCCGGGCTGAACGAACAGTACGAAGAACTGAAGGCAAAGAAGCTTTCGCTCAATATGGCGCGCGGCAAGCCGAGCGCCGCCCAGCTCGACCTCGCGCTCGGCGTTCTTGAAGCGCTGAAGGCGAGAAGTGAATTCGCAAATTCGAACGGCGACGACTGCCGCAACTACGGCGTTTGGGACGGCCTGCCGGAGATGAAGAAGATCTTCTCCGATATGATTGGCGTCCCGGCGTCGCAGATCATCCTCGGCAACAACTCGAGCCTCAACATGATGTTCGAGGTGATTTCCCGCGGCTACACGCACGGCTACAACGGCTGCACACCGTGGTGCCGCCTCGACAAGATCAAGTTCCTGTGTCCCGTCCCGGGCTACGACCGCCATTTCGGCATCACGGAGTATTACGGCTGTCTCTTATACACATCTCCGAGCCCACGAGACTGCAGCTAATCTCG
>USBH01000274.1 GCA_900552925.1 uncultured Oscillospiraceae bacterium | reverse complement strand
AAGCCGATTGCCGCTTTGCCCGTCGCGGCAAAGGCGCAAATCGTGTGTGAAAAAGTATTTTTCACACTACGCCGCCTTGACCCAAAATTCTAATTTATTGATGCGGAGGCTTGCTTTTCCTCCGCGGATTGCCGTATAATGGGGACATCCCGAAAGGGGGGATACGATGAGCGATGAGATCGTGCGGCTGCACTACAACGAAGCGGAGCTGCGCCGCGACGGCGCGAAGGCGCTCCACCAGTTCGGCGTGCACGCCACCTACAAGATCCATACGCATGATTTTTACGAGCTGTTCCTCGTGCCGAAGGGCAGCGCCGTGCATGCGGTCAACGGCCGGTCGCAGCTTCTGACCGAGGGGTCGTTCGTCCTGGTCCGCCCGAACGACGTGCACCGCTACGAGCTGTTCAACAGCGATGCGTTTGAGATCATCGACATCGGCATTCCGGAAACGCTTTTCCTCAAAATCTGCGACTACCTCGACGTGGAGCGCAGCGTGTTCGACGCGCCGGCGCTCTCGCCGCACTGCGTGCTTTCCGGCGCGGTGCTCAGCGACGTGCGGCGCAAGCTGCTGCACAGCGGCCGTGTGGAAAACCCCGAGGACGGGTACCGCTTCATGCGCAGCGTCTTTCCGTACCTCGTCGGGCTGTTCCTCACGGCGCCCGCGCCCGAAACGCAGCTGCCGCAGTGGCTTTCCGCGCTGCTCGAGGCGATGGACGAGCGGGAGAATTTCATCGCGGGCCTGCCGCGGCTTCTGGCGCTCGCGAATATGTCGCAGGAGCACCTGACGCGCTCGTTCCGGCGGTACCTCGGCGCGACGCCGACCGCGTTCATCAACGCGAAGCGGCTGGGCCTTGCGGCGGAGCTGCTGCTCACGACCGAGACGCCGGTCATCGACGTGGGCGGCCTGTGCGGCTTCAACAGCCAGAGCCGGTTTTACCGGCTGTTCACCGAGCGCTTCGGCTGCCCGCCGAAGGCGTTCCGGGAGACTTTCCGAAACCAGCCGGAGCCGCCCTCCCCATTCACATCATAGTGCTTTTTTACGCCGTTTTCATCCACCGGATTGACCTTTGTTTCCACTATATTGATTAAAAACGCGCCTGCCCGCAGCTCGATGCTGCAGGCAGGCGCGTCCGTTTGAAAAAGCCGGGTTTCGCGGTTTGTTTTACTGGGTCAGGACGACGTCCTCTTCCCGGAAGCCGCCGCCCTCCGCGGTGAAGAGCGACGCGTGGGGCGTGCCCTCGCTCTTAAAATCGTTCTTGACAACGGATTCGACGATGTAGGTCTGCGTTCCGGTCTCGGGCAGCCAGACGAGGTCCGCGGCCGTCAGGAAGTTCGCGTAGAACAACACGTTGTCGCGGTACGTCGAAGTCGCGCTGCTGTAGCCCTCGCCGGCTATGACGTCGAGCGCGCCGCCGTCGGCGCTGACGCCGAAGGTCGACTCGGCGCCGTAGAAATTCGTGTAGTCGCCGCCGAGTGCTTCCTCGCGCGGATAAAAGCTGCAGGCGGCGGTAAAGCGCTGGCTGCTGCGGTCGGGCGGCAGCCATGCGGAATCGATCAGGCCGTTCAGCGCGTCGTACGGCACGAGCGCGGTGATGTAGCCGGCCCCGTAGGCGGCGATGGCGTACGGCGGGAACGTGATGGCGAGGCCGTCGCGCGTGAAGTACCAGTAGTTCTGCGTCTGCGTGCCGTCGAACACGCTGCGGATGTTGCCGGCCGGGTCCGGCAGGTCGGGCTTTGCGCTGCGCAGCGCCTGCGTGAACGCGTCGATCAGGCTGTCTCTGGCCTGCGCGTTTTCATCGTCGATCAGGTCCTCGAGCGTCAGCAGCGCGCCGGTCTCGAGGTCGAACGTGTAGGTGAAGCGGCTGCTCATCGGGTGCGCGCCGCCGAGGTACGCCGCGGCCATGAACTGCAAACTCAGCGCGCCCGACGTGGCGTAGGCGTCGAACAGCTTCAGCGTGTAGTCGTAGGGGTAGCCCGCGGCGTAGCGGCGGCCCTGGTCGATCACGTCGTCGCGCTCTTCGGCCGCGCTCGTGTAGAGCGCCGTCAGCGCTTCGCCCGAAACGATCGCCTCGCCGACTTCCGGCTTGTCCGACACGTGGACCTGTATCCGGGCGATGCTGGTCTGCGCAGTGGCCTCGGCGGTGTTCTCCTCCGAAACCGTCACGATCACCTGCCGCTCCGTGTCGGGGAAGATGCGGGCCAGCGCGTTGTGGGCGCGGCTCAGCAGGTCGGTCGTCCGGCCGAAGATCTCGTCGAGGTTGTCGGGTGCGGAGTCCTTGCCGCGGATGGATTCCACGGCGCAGTATTCGCCGCGCAGGCGCACGTAGCACAGCCCCTGTCCCGCCGCGACGAAATCGCGGATGGCCGCGTATTTTTCTTCGCCTTCGCTGTTGTCTATTGTCTCGGAAAGCCCGACGAGCGCCGCGCTGAGCGCGTCGCCGGTCACGTCCATGGCCTTCATTTCGCGGAAGAGCTCCACGTCGTCGGCGAAGAACAGCGCCATCACCGCGCCGCCGATGGAGAAGCCGGCCTTGAGGTAGGAGGCCGCCGACACAAACTTGCCGACGCCGTAC
>USBH01000273.1 GCA_900552925.1 uncultured Oscillospiraceae bacterium | reverse complement strand
TTCCTGCACGACGCGCCGTTCCTGCTGCTCGACGAGCCGACGAGCAATCTCGACAGCCTGAACGAGGCCGTGATTCTGCGCGCCCTGCGCGAGGAGCGCGGAGGAAAGACGGTGGTGCTCGTCTCGCACCGGCAGTCCACGATGCGGATCGCCGACACGGTCTATTCGGTCGAACACGGGAGGATGAGCTGATGGCGCGGGCCGCGGCGGATAAGCGCGAGCGCGAGAAGCGGATGGTCTCGCAGATGATCGCGCTGTACTGCAAGAAGAACCACCGCACGAAAGACGGGCTCTGCCCGGCGTGCGCCGCGCTGGCCGACTACGCGCGGCAGCGCAGCGACAAATGCCCGTTTATGGAGACAAAGACGTTTTGCTCCAACTGCCGGGTGCACTGCTACAAGCCGCAGATGCGCGCGCAGATCCGCGCGGTCATGCGGTTTTCGGGGCCGCGGATGCTCTTTCGCCACCCCGTCGCCGCCGTGCGGCACATGATCGAAACCAAAAGAGAGAAGAAGCGATTGGAGGAACAGCATGAAGGCTAAAAAGATTCTGTTTATCGTTCTCGGCTGCATCGGCCTCGGGCTCGGCGCCGTCGGCGCGGTGGTTCCGCTGCTGCCGGCATTCCCGTTTCTGCTGCTTGCGGCGTATTCCTTTGCGCGCAGCTCGGAGCGGCTGCACAGCTGGTTTATAAACACGAAGCTGTATAAGAACAATCTCGAAAGCTACGTCAAGGGCAAAGGCATGACGAAAAGGACGAAGGTCCGCATCATGATCACGGTCACCGTGCTGATGACGTTCGGCTTTGTCATGATGCACCAGGTGCCGGTTGGCCGCATCGTTCTGGCCGCCGTCTGGCTGTTCCACATCTTCTACTTTGTCTTCGGCGTCAAAACGCTCAAGGAGCCCGCGGAATAAACCGGACGCGCCTTTACGCATATCTTACATGGATTTGCCGCTTTCTGCGTTGCATGGACCCGCCGCGCCGCATATAATAAAAGCAGAACAAAGTATATACGGATTGCGGCGCAGCTCCCGGGCGCCGAGGCCTGTCGGCGCGACGGCGGCAGAGGAAGGCCCGGAAAATGCGCTGCCCGGCCGGGAAATCCGGCCCTGCTCACATACGCGCGCCCCGCGGCAGGCTCAGCCTGCCGGCGGGGCGTTTCTGCGTTTTTTAAAATATTTTCAAAAAGGACTCGACAAGCGGCAGGCCATAGTGTATACTGGTAGATGTTCGCGGCGAAGATCAGCCGCAAAATACACAAGATATTGTATAATCGCATAATTATGCAAGAGGGGTAAAATTTCTGAAAGAATACGGAAAGCAGGAGGGGAAACGCATGAAAATCATCAAGAGAAACGGCTCGGAGGTCGCGTTCGACATCACGAAGATCATTGCCGCCGTCACGAAGGCGAACAACGCGGACGAGCAGAGCCGGGAGCTGACGGGGGACCAGATCCGCGCCATTGCGGCCGAGGTGGAGGAAAAGTGCGAGGCAATGGGCCGCGCGCCGTCCGTCGAGGAAATTCAGGATATGGTGGAGAACCAGATCATGGGGCAGGACGCGTTCGAGGTCGCGAAGCGTTACATCCGTTACCGCTACACGCGCTCGCTTGCGCGCCGCGCCAACACGACCGACAACCAGATCCTCAGCCTGATCGAGTGCAACAACGAGGAGGCCAAGCAGGAAAACGCGAATAAAAACCCGACGGTCAACAGCGTCCAGCGCGATTACATGGCCGGCGAGGTCTCGAAGGACATCACGCGCCGCATCCTGCTGCCGCAGGAGATCGTCGAGGCGCACGAGCAGGGCATCATCCATTTCCACGACAGCGATTACTTCGCGCAGCACATGCACAACTGCGACCTCGTCAATCTCGAGGACATGCTGCAGAACGGCACAGTCATCACCGGCACGCTGATCGAAAAGCCGCACAGCTTTTCCACGGCCTGCAACATCGCGACGCAGATCGTCGCGCAGGTCGCGAGCAACCAGTACGGCGGCCAGAGCATCAGCCTTGCGCACCTCGCGCCGTTCGTGCAGGTCTCGCGCGAGAAGATCCGCGGCGAGGTGCTCACGGAGCTGCAGGAGCTCGGCACCACGGCTTCGGAGGAGAAGATCGCGCGGATCGTCGAGCGCCGCCTGCGCGCGGAGGTCGAGCGCGGCGTGCAGACGATCCAGTATCAGGTCGTCACGCTGATGACGACGAACGGCCAGGCGCCGTTCATCACGGTGTTCATGTATCTGAACGAGGCGAAGAACGAGCAGGAAAAGCGCGACCTCGCGATGATCATCGAGGAGGTCCTGCTCCAGCGCTACGAGGGCGTGAAGAACGAAAAGGGCGTGTGGGTCACGCCGGCGTTCCCGAAGCTGATTTATGTGCTGCAGGAGGACAACATCGCCCCCGGCACCGAATACTACTACCTGACCGAGCTTGCGGCGAAGTGCACCGCAAAGCGCATGGTGCCCGACTACATCTCCGAAAAGAAGATGAAGGAGCTCAAGGAGGGCAACTGCTTCCCGGTCATGGGCTGCCGCCTGTCTCTTATACACATCTCCGAGCCCACGAGACTGCAGCTAATCTC
>USBH01000272.1 GCA_900552925.1 uncultured Oscillospiraceae bacterium | reverse complement strand
GCAGTCTCGTGGGCTCGGAGATGTGTATAAGAGACAGATTTGGAGGAAAGTATTACACGAAATTCAGCGGGTCTACGCGGCTACCGTTCTGGTACACCTCGAAGTGCAGGTGGTTGCCGGTCGAGTTGCCGGTGGAGCCTGCATAGCCGATGACCTGTCCCTTCTGCACGTACTCGCCGGCCGAAACCGCGAGCGAGCTGCAGTGCGCGTAACGCGTGGAATATGTACCGTTGTGCCAGATCAGCACGTTGTTGCCCCAGGACCAGTGGTACTCGGCCGAGATAACCTGACCGGACTCCGCCGCATAGATCGGCGTGCCGTACGGGATGCCGACGTCAAGGCCCATATGGCCGTTGTTGCCGTAGTACTGGGTGATGCTGCCGTAGCCGTAACCGGCCAGCGGCCAGCTGAACGAGAGGTCGCCCGTATTCAGGACGCTGCTGTCGTTGCTGGAGCCGGAGCTTCCCGAGCTGCCGGAGCTCGACGAGCCGGCGTCGGACGAGCCGCCGCCCTGGTTCTGCTGATTTTCAAGCGCCTGCTGGCGTTCTGCTTCCTCGCGGGCCGCCTGCTCGCTGCGCTGCGCGATCAGCGAATCGAGCTGAGCGAGGTAATCCTGGCTCTCAGCCTCGTTTTCCGCAATCAGGTTCTCGGCTTCCGCGCTCTGCAGCTGCAACTCCTCGATCAGGCGCTGGTTTTCTTCCTCCAGCACCTGCAGCTCCGACTGCTTGCTCTCGAGGTCCTTCTTCTGCTCGGCAAGCTCTTCCTTCTGAACGGAGAGCTCGTCGCGCTGCTCCTGCGTCTGGAGCATGTACGCCTTGATCTCCTCCATCAGCTGCTTGTCGTGCCGGGTAACGCCCTGAATCGCCTCCGAGCGGACCGAGAAATCATAGAGGCTCGTGGAATCCAGCAGGATCTCGAGCGTCGTCAGCTCGCCGCCCGAGGTGTAAAGCGCGTTGAGCCGCACCTTGAGCTGCTCGAACGTATCGGCATATTCGGCGTCGGCCTTCTCGATCTCATCCTCCAGCGTACTGATGCTGCTGTTCAGCTCATCGATGCGCTCGCGGGCCAGATCGATGCTCTCCTGATAATTCTCAATCTGCGCGACCAGCGTCTCCTGATACGCCTGCGCGTCCGCCGTTTCGGAACGCAGGGACTCGAGCTGTGCGTTCAGCTCCTCAGCTTCCGCTTCGTTCTGCGCCTGCTTTTCCTTGATTTCACTGATCTGCGCATCGTACTCGGCCGTGGTCGTGGCGAAAACATTCGTCGAAACCAGAAGCGCCATCGCCAGCACGCCGGAGGCGATGCGTAAATTTCTTTTCTTCATAAGGCAAAACTCCAATTACCGCACCGCACAAAGCTACGGTACTTTTTTGTTCTGCAATATAATATATTACAAACCAGTAACTTTTTCAAGTCTTTTTGAAATAAATTTGTAATTTTCCTTTCAAAATTTAAAGCTCGCCGTTTTATTTCACAATTTTAAGCATTCTATTCAATCAACATTTATGAATATCATCCAGCTCGCCGATGCAGGTTACCGACGACGCATCCGCAAAGCCCGGCGCCTCGCGGAAGTCGAAGCCGCACGCCAGGCGTTCGGGGAACAGCTCCTGCAGCGGGAAAAGCACGAACGCGCGCGCGGAAATCCCCGGGTGCGGCACGGTCAGTTCCGGCTCCGCACAGGATGCGCCCTCGTAAAGCAGCAGGTCCAGGTCGATGACGCGCGCGCCGTGGTACGTCCGGCGCACGCGGCCGAGCGCCGCTTCCACACCGAGGCAGGCGCCGAGCAGCGCGTGCGGCGACAGCGTCGTTTCCAGCAGGACGCAGATATTCCAGTAATCCTGCTGCACGTCGGGCACGTCGAACGGCGCGGTCTGCCAGACGGAGGATACCTGCCGCACCGCCGTGCCGGGCAGCCGCCCGAGCGCGTCCAGCGCCGCCCGGAGATTCCCGCCGCGGTCGCCGAGATTCGTGCCGAGGCCGAGCACCGCGCGGCTCATGCGCGGCACCTCGTCATCTCGACCGAAACGTAGTCGAACACCGCGTTCATCGGCGCCTCCGGCTTTTTCAGCTCGACCGTGACCGCCGCCACCTGCGGGAACCCGTCGAGCACGGCGTCGCACACGACCTGCGCCGCGCGCTCGATCAGGTCGTATTTCTGCGCCGTGAACGCCGCCGTCACGGCCTTGCGCACCGCGGCGTAGTTGACCGTGTCCCGCAGGTCGTCGCTCTGCGCCGCGCGGGAGAGGTCCGCCGTCATCGCGAGGTCGAGCACAAAGCGCTGCCCGTTTTCCTTCTCCTCCGGATTCACGCCGTGGTAGGCGAAAATCTCCAAGCCCTTGATCCGTATCGTTTCCATATGCTTCCTTTCCGCAGGCCGCTGAAAAAGCCCGCTCATCGCCTGTATTTGCGCACCGCGTCCGCCATGCGCGCCGCCTGTACGGCCGCCAGCGTGTCGTGCGCGCGGACCATGTCCGCCCCGAACAGCGCCGCCGCGGTGTGCGCCGCGACCGTGCCGGCCACGCGCTCCGCCGCCGGCCCCTCGCCGCACACCGCGGCGATCACGCGCTTGCGCGAGGCCGCCATCAGG
>USBH01000271.1 GCA_900552925.1 uncultured Oscillospiraceae bacterium | reverse complement strand
AGATGGAGGACCAGGTGATCGCGGACGAGACGCTGCTCGAAACCTGGATCTTCGAGAAGCGGAAGGCCGAGGTGCTGCTGGCGTTCGAGGGCGATACGCCGGTCGGCTTCGCGCTTTTCTTCCACAATTTTTCAACGTGGCTCGGCCGCGCCGGCATTTACCTCGAAGATCTCTTCGTGCTGCCCGAATACCGCGGCAGGGGATACGGCAAGCTGCTGTTGAAGCGGCTGGCGCGCATCGCGGTGCAGCGCGGCTGCGGCCGGCTGGAGTGGGCGTGCCTCGACTGGAACGAGCCGAGCATCGCGTTTTACAAGTCGGTCGGCGCCACGGCGCTCGACGAGTGGACGACGTACCGCGTGACGGGCGACGCGCTGCTCGCGCTGGCTTCGCGCATCTGAGCATCGCCGTTCCCTGTGTGGCGGGGCGCTGCGGCGAAAAACGCGCGGCGCAGGGGTACGCTCCGCGCTCAGCGCGATGCGCGCGTGCCAGATCGAGATTCAGGAATAGGCGAAGAAGGCGCGAACAAGCGGAACAAACGCAAAAAAAGGCAAGGCCGGCGGGAAATACCTGCCGGCCCTTTTGCGCGCTTGCATTTCTGCGCGGAATATGGTAAAACTTAACTTGCGGCCCGCGGGCCGCGGAAATCGGGCGCCGAACGGGCGCGGATGGGGGAAGCCCGCTATGAAGAAAATCCTGTTTATTGCGACCGGCGGCACGATCGCCTCGGCCAAGACCGAAAACGGCCTGACGCCGGCGATCACCTCGGAGGAGCTTTTGGACGCCGTGCCGGAGATCCGCACGATGTGCACGGTCGACACCGTGCAGCCGTACAGCCTGGACAGCACGAACATGTGCTGGCGGCAGTGGGTGCATCTCGCGCAGATCATCCGCGACGGCTACGCGCAGTACGACGGCTTTGTGATCACGCACGGCACGGATACGATGGCCTACGCCGCGGCGACGATGTCGTACCTTGTGCAGCGCAACCTGAAGCCCATCGTCTTTACGGGCGCGCAGAAATCGATCGAGGAGCCGGACGGCGACGCGCGGCGCAATCTGTACGAGGCGTTCGCCTACGCGACGGACGACCGCGCCTGCGGCACGCACGTCGTGTTCAACAGCCATGTGATCGCCGGCACGCGCGCGCGCAAAACGCACTCGAAGAGCTTCGACGCGTTTTCGAGCATCGATTATCCGGACATCGGCGTGTTTTTCGACCGGAAGCTCTTCTGCTATATCGACGAGCGCCCGGAGTACGGCGACGTCCGTTTTTACGACCGGCTTGTGCCGGAAATCCTCTCCATACGCGTGATCCCCGGCATGGACCCCTCGATTTTCGACTACATCAACGCGAACTGCCGCGGCGTCGTCATCGAAAGCTTCGGCGTCGGCGGCATCCCGTACTACGGCGACAACGCCTTTGAGGAGAAGATCGCCGCGATGATGGAGAACGGCGTGCGCGTCGTGATCACGACGCAGGTCCCGCACGAGGGCAGCAACCTCTCCGTTTACCGCGTGGGGCATATCATCAAGGAGAAATACCGCGTCCTCGAGGCCACGAGCATGACGACCGAGGCGGTCATCGCCAAGATGATGTGGGCGCTCGCCTATTCCGACAGCCGCGAGAGCTTTGAGCGGCTTTTCCAGCGGCCTGTCGGCAAGGACAAGCTTGAAAACGCCTGAAAAAAGTTTCGGGCCCGCACCGGGGAAGCGGCGCGGGCCTTTCGGGTGTCATAGGGCCGTTTTTCGCTTTTCGACAAGCATGGCTTCCAGCGCGTCAATCAGCGCAGCCTGATCCGCAGCCTGGTCGATCAGCGCGGAAACGATGGAAACGACGGACAGCGTGCTGAGCGGTTTCTGTCCGGCAATCTGTTGTACGGCGTAGGTTTCCTCGGAAACGGCCGCCACAAAGGTGCGCGCGTAGTTTTTTGTGGTTTTTGCAAACCCCTCGGCACGAATCATTTCCTTGTCCAGCAGAGAGTTAATCAGCAGATGGATATAGCTGTCCTTCCATGTTTTGTCTGTCGATTGTTCGATGATTTCAGAAGCGGTCAGCGGCTTGTCGACATGCCAGAGCAAATTCATGATCTCATGTTCGCTCTTTGTAAGCGTCTCTTTCTTCATAGCTGTGCACCCCACTTTCCAAAATGGTCTCTTTGCTTTATAATTATATATTATGATGTTTTTGGAACCTTGTCAAGGCTTTCAAAATGGATTTGAGCATATTTTTTTTCGAATTCTGCGTATTTTATATTTGACATTCTGCTACAGCGCCGCGCTTTTTTCGCCGGTTTTCGTCATATTTTCTTGTCTTTTCCCGCCGGTGCCCAGCGCGGCGGCAGGCGGAAAAAAGGCGCGGGGAGAAGCGTGCGCGCCGGGCGGAAAAAGTGAAATTGTGAGAAAACTTTTGCCCGGTATGCGCTTTTCTCGCAAATTTACGAAAAAGGCCTTGACATTTTTTGCCCCGGCAACTATAATTATTTGTGTTATTTCGTGCGAATGCTAATAACAAATACACCCCTGCCTGATGGCGGATGGGAGGGATATAGACTGTCTCTTATACACATCTCCGAGCCCACGAGACTGCAGCTAATCTC
>USBH01000270.1 GCA_900552925.1 uncultured Oscillospiraceae bacterium | reverse complement strand
CTACTTTTTTCTTTCTTTCTGTTCCTCTCTGTCCAATTTGTATTGTAGCTCTACACCGGCGCGACCCGGCGCCGAAGCGCGCGGCTTGAAAAGCGCGCGTTTCCGTGGTATACTGAGTGCGGCGGGCCGCCGAAAAAACGGCGCGGCGCCGCAGAATTCTGAAGGAAGGACTGCCTTTGCATCGCAAAGGCCCGGTGGTTTTTATGGCTTTTCATTCCGTTCCCTTTGACTCGCTCTCCTTTAACCCGTTCACAAAGCTCGGGCAGGAGTGGGCGCTCGTCACGGCCGGCGATGCGTCCGGCTTCAACACAATGACCGTCTCCTGGGGCGCGTTCGGCTACATCTGGAACAAGCCGACCGTGACGGTTTACATCCGCCCGCAGCGCTACACGAAGAAATTCCTCGACAACGGCGAGACCTTCACGCTGTCGTTCTACCCCGAATCGTGCAAAAGCACGCTCGCCTATCTCGGCAAGGCCTCCGGCTGGGATGAAAACAAGGTGGAAAAATCCGGCCTGACGCCGGTTCTCGCAGACGGCTCGGTCTACTTCGAGGAGGCGGCGCTCGTCTTTGTCTGCCGCAAGCTGAGCCGCACGCCGCTGCCGGCCGAAAACTTCATCGACGGAGACATCGACGGCAAGTTCTACCCCGACAAGGATTACCACGAGATGTACATCGCGGAAATCACCGACGTGCTCGTTCCGTAAAAAAATCGCGCGCAGCCTGAAACCCGGCTGCGCGCTTTTGTTTTGCCCGGAATCCCGACCAAAAAATCCGCGGAAATCTCGGCGCTTTGCCGGTCGATTTCGCGTGCGCAGTGTGGTATCTTGGAGGAACACAGGATTTTGAAAAGGAAGTGCACCCCATGACACAGGAAACCATGCGCGGGCAGCTTCGCGCGCTCGGCGTATCTCCGGGCGACGTGCTGTTCGTCCATGCATCGATGAAGGCGATCGGGACGTCGCTCCCGCCCGAAGCCGTGCTGGAAACGCTCTACGAAGCCGTTTGCCCCGGCGGCACACTGCTGCTGCCGGCCTTCACCTACGAGACCGTCACGCCGGAGACCCCCGTGTTCGACAGCCGGGAGAGCGAGCCGTGCGTCGGCCTGCTGCCGCGCACCTTTTTCCGTATGCCCGGCGTCGTGCGCAGCCTCCATCCCACGCATTCGGTCTGCGCGCTCGGCGCGGACGCCGTCCGCCTGACAAAGGACCACGTGCTGGACGAAACGCCGGTCGGCCCGCACGCGCCGCTCATGCAGCTGCCCGCCTGCGGCGGCAAGCTGCTTTTCATCGGCGATATTCTGCACGCCTGCACGTTCATGCACGGCGTGGAGGAGCGCGTCGGCACGGACTACGTGCTGACCCGTGAAAAGATCCGCTACATCGTGGACGGCGCGCCGCGCATGCTGTACGGCCACGACTTTCGCGGATGGCAGCAGGAATACCCGCGCATCCGGACCATCCTCGGGCCGGATGCGCTCCGCCGCGGCAGCTTCGGCGAGGCGCCGTGCTACCTGATCGACGCGGCCGCCCTTCTGGACGCGGCCAGCCGGAAGCTGCGCGAGGACATGCACTATTTCGTCTCCCGAATCCCCGACCCGGCCTGAAATTCCCCACATTTTGTTGCGCCGTACGCCGGTCTGCGCTATAATAAGGGCAGACCGGCGCCGCGCGCCCCGCGTATGCGCAGGCGCACCGGCGCAATCTTTGCATCCTTCACAGAAAGGCACCCCATGAAAAAGCTGTTTTCCCCTCTGAATCTCGTGCTCGCGCTCGCGCTCACGCTGTTCATCATCGCGGCGGCCGTCGTCGTCACGCTGAACTTCCGCCCGCTCTACTATCTGGACGTCGACCTGCTGAACATCCCGGCTTCGTCCGGGCTGCCGAAGGAAGAGGTCCTCGCCAACTACAACGCGCTGATCGACTACAACGCGCTTTTCGGCCCGCAGACGCTCGAATTCCCGACGCTTGCCATGAGCGAGACCGGCCGCATCCACTTCGAGGAGGTCAAGGACGTCTTCGTGTTCTTTGAGGTCCTGGCCATCGTCTGCGGCCTGCTTTCGGCCGCCGGCATCGTGTACCGGCACTTCCGCAAAAATCCGGGCTACCTGCTGCTGACGGGCATCCTGACCGTCGCGCTCCCCGTCGTGCTCGGCATTCTGATCGCGCTGAACTGGCAGACGGTGTTCGTTCTGTTCCACCGGATCGTCTTCAACAACAACTACTGGATCTTCGACCCGGCAACCGACCCGGTCATCACGATTCTGCCGGATACCTTTTTCATGCACTGCGCACTGCTGATCCTCGCGCTCGTCGTGCTCGGCAGCGTCGTCTGCCTGCTCGTTTACCGGCACCGCAAAAAAGCAGCCGCTTAAATCCGCGCAAAAATCCGCCCGATACTGTTGAACGCTGTATCGGGCGGATTTGCTTTCCGGAAATGCTCTGATCAATCAACCGACGCGGCGCTGCGTCCGGAAAACGCCTCAGGCGTGCCGCGCCATGATCAGGCTGTCGTGCAGGACGCCGTCCTGCTTCTCGCGCTGCGGCACGACGCAGCAATCGTGAAAGCCGCACTTGCGGCTGTCTCTTATACACATCT
>USBH01000269.1 GCA_900552925.1 uncultured Oscillospiraceae bacterium | reverse complement strand
AGACAGCGCCGAGAGAATACCGTACAGCGCGTCGACAAAGCGCTCCCGCTCCGCGTTGCTCATGCCGGAGATCCAGTCGTCGAGCGTGTCGTTCATAAAGGCGGCGCCGGCGGTGATCTTCTCGAGCGTGCGGAAAGCGCCGTCCTCAATGACCCACGAAAACGGGTCGTGCTGCATGATGCCGACCTGCCGGCTTTCCACAACGGTGTAGGCGTCGTGGCTCTCCAGCAGCATGCCGACGACGGAGGACTGCGGGATGGACTTGCGGATGCGGGACTGTACGCGCCGGTATCCGTCGGATTCCAGAAAGGCGCGGCTGAAGCCCGGGCCGTCGTGTGAATAGACGGCGGTTATGCGCTTCTGCACGTCCGGCGCGCACATTGCGGCCGCATAAACCGCAAGATTGCCGCCTTTCGAGTGTCCGCAGAGGATCAGCCTGCCCGGGAAATCGGCGCCGACCGCATCCACGTAGGCGGCTGCGTCCTCCTGCGCCGGGACGCGCGGCAGGAACGCCATGTTGAAATCCTCCTTCCAGCCGATCAGCGTGGCGTCCGTGCCGCGAAAAACGATGCAGGCGGTGCGGTCGTTCGGATAAAAGGTGACGGCGGCGAACTGTTCCTCGCGCTGTTCACTTGCTTTTTCGGAAAAGTCGCCGGCCTTCATGCGCCGAAAGCGCGGGCTGGCGGCAAGCGCGGTCAGCAGGCGCCGGTTTCCCGGCGTGTCGCGCACGTCGCGGAACAGCGCTTCAAAGCATTCCGCGCGCAGAAAATCCCGGATTTCCGGCGTGTCGGTCTGCTTGAAGACCGCGTCCAGATGCAGATAGGCGAGCTGGGACAGCACGAGGCTGTCGGCCTCGGAAAACGGCCGCTGCGCGATCGTCCGCATTTCCTGTTCAACGTATTCGATGATTCCGGCCATAGGCGGTCAACCTCCTGAATTGCCGAATAATAGCGGCCGGCTGCGCGGCAGAACGGATGGGGCGCACAGCCGAGCGCTTCAAAGCATTTTATGCGGGCGCCGCCGCGAATTTTCCGGCGTCTGCCCGGCGGTTCCGACCTGCGCGCGCAGCCTTGAAAACGCGCGGAAATTTGAAAGAAAAGCCCAGTATCCGGGCCGCTGTGGCCCGATACTGAGCTTTTATTGGTGCGGGCAACAGGGGTCGAACCTGCACACCGAAGTACCAGAACCTAAATCTGGCGCGTCTGCCAATTCCGCCATGCCCGCAAAAATACCGACTGATTTATTATAGCGTATTTTGAAAAAAAATCAAGTACCCAGAAGAAAATAAGGGCCCGGGACCGCTCAGCCGCTGCCCCGAACCCTTCTGCTTCTTTATTCTGCCGCGTTGACCGCGTTTTCAATCGCCTTGAGGACCGTGTCGTAGTCCGCCTCGGTGACGAGGAACGAGATCTCAACCTCGGAGGTCGTGATCAGGCGGATGTCCGCGTCGCTGGACGCGATCGCGCTGAATACGCGGGCCGCCATGCCCGGCGTGTTTTTCATCTGCGGGTCGTAAACGGAGATCTTGTGGTTTACGCTGCTGACGATGACCTTGATGCCCGTTTCCGTTTTCAGGGAGTTGACGAGGGAAAGGACGTCAATGAGGTCCTGATCGGAAATCGTGAAGGAAAGGCCGGCATTCGCGCCGTGGTTCGGCGGCATGGAAATCATGTCGATGTTGACGTTCAGCTTAGCAATGCGCTCGAAGACGTCGGCCATAAAGGCGGTTGTCGCCGGGCTGCCCTGCAGCGTGACCAGTGTGATGCCGCTGACGGTGCTGATTTGCGTTGTGCTCATCTTGTCATCCTTCCTTTCTCAGATCATATCGGACATGTCGTACAGGCCGGGGCCCTTGCCGCACATGTAGACGGCCGCGTTGACTGCGCCGGTTGCGAAAAGCTCCTTCGACTGCGCGGAGTGGGAGAGCGTGATGACCTCGTGGTTGCCGGCGAAAACGACTTCGTGCTCGCCGACGATCGTGCCGCCGCGTACGGCGTGCAGGCCGATCTCGCTCTTTTCGCGCTTTTTGCGCTGCGCATGGCGGTCGTAGACGTACTGGGTTTCGCCGTCGCGCACCGAGGCAATGGCGTCGGCCAGCATGAGCGCCGTGCCGCTCGGCGCGTCGATTTTCTGGTTGTGGTGCTTTTCGATGATCTCGATGTCAAACTGGTCGCCGAGCACCTTCGCGGCCTTTTTGGAAAGCTCGATCAGAAGATTGATGCCGAGCGACATGTTGCGCGAATAGAAAACGGGCTGGGTCTGCGCAGCCGTCTTCAGCGCTTCAACCTGTTCGGCGCTGTAGCCGGTCGTGCAGAGCACGGCGGGGATGCCGCCCTTCTGCGCCGCATAGCTGAGGATCGGCGTGAGGAGGGAGGGGTGGGAGAAGTCGATGATCACGTCGGCCTCTTCCTGAACGTCCGCAATATTCGTATAAGCGGGAAACGCCGCGGCGGAATCCGCAAAAAGATCCACGCCGGCCGCAATCGTGCAGTCCGTGCGCTCCGCAACGAGCTGCTGTATGACGCGGCCCATCTTGCCGAAGCATCCGCAGAGAAGAATTCTAACCAATTTTATCCTGTCTCTTATACACATCTGACGCTGCCGACGAATTAGACGG
>USBH01000268.1 GCA_900552925.1 uncultured Oscillospiraceae bacterium | reverse complement strand
ACGAGATTAGCTGCAGTCTCGTGGGCTCGGAGATGTGTATAAGAGACAGAGGAGGACTTCCGCATCATCAACGAAGAGTTGCGCAAGTTCAACCCCGCGCTCGCGGAGCGGCCGATGGTCGTCGCCGGCAACAAGTGCGACCTGACGAGCGACGAGCAGGTGGAGGATTTCCGCAAGTTCGTCGAGGCGCAGGGCTACGCGTTTTTCCCGATCATGGCGGCGATCCGCTACGGCGTCGACCCGCTGCTGAACAAGGTGACGGAAATGCTCTCCACGCTGCCGCCGGTTGAGCAGTACGAGCCGGAGCCGGTCGCCGTCAAGCCGGTCGAGGAATTCGGCAAGACGCACGTCGACATCCGCGTCGAGGACGGCGTGTACTTTGTCGAGGGCGAATGGCTCCTGAAGCTGATTTCGACCGTCAATTTCGACGATTACGAGTCGCTGCAGTACTTCCAGCGCGTGCTGATCAACACCGGCGTCATCGACGCCCTGCGCGAAGCGGGCATCCAGGAAGGCGATACGGTCAGCATGTACGATCTGGAATTCGACTTTGTGGAGTAAGAGGTGCGTATTTGGAAAAGCTTATGAATGTCCAGACGGATCCGAAGCAGCTCAGCCCGCTGACGCTCGCCTACATCGGCGACGGCGTCTATGAGCTGTTCGTCCGGGAATACATCGTCTCCAAGGGCAACTGCCCGGTCAAGAAGCTGCATGCGCGCGCGGTGGAGATGGTCCGCTGCGAGTTTCAGGCGAAAATGCTCACCGAGCGGCTCCAGCCGCTCCTGACCGAGACGGAAGCGGAGATCTGCCGGCGCGGCCGCAACGCGCACGTTTCCCATGTGCCGAAGAACTCGAGCGTCGCCGATTACCACAACGCGACGGCGTTCGAGTGCCTGTTCGGCTACCTGTACCTTTCCGGCGCGCTCGACCGTCTGCGCTTCTTTTTTGATACGATTGCGGAGACCGCGCAGGCCGGCGGCTGAGCCGGTCCGCGCGGCGAAACGAATAGTCTGACAAAGGGGTGTATTAAGATGCGTCAAAACAACATGGTGCGCAAGGCGCGCAGCGCCGCACTGGACCTGCTCTGCATGGTCGTGGGCTCCATCATCTACGCCGTCGGCGTCAACGGCTTCACGGCGCCGAACAACATCGCGCCCGGCGGCGTGACCGGCATCGCGACGATGCTCAACTACCTGTTCGACACACCGATCGGCATCGTCATTTTCCTGATCAATATCCCGATCATCCTCTGGGCGATCGTGGAGATCGGCTACAAGCTCGTGGCGAAAACCATGCTCGCGATCATCTGCAATTCCGTCGCGATCGACATTGTGGCGCTCTTTATGCCGGTCTACCACGGCGACCCGCTGATCATCACGCTGATCGGCGGCGTCTGCGAGGGCGTCGGGCTTTCGCTCGTCTTCATGCGCGGCGCGACGACCGGCGGCACCGATATGATCGCCCGGCTGCTGAACCACCGGCTGCGCCATCTCTCGATGGGCAAGCTGATGCTCGCGGTGGACGGCTGCGTCGTGCTCCTTTCGGCGTTCGTGTTCCAGAGCATCGAGAGCGCCGTATACGCCTGCGTCGTGATTTTCGTGTCGACGAAGCTCATCGATACGATCCTCTACGGCACGGACGCCGGAAACGGCAAGATGTTCTTCATCCTCTCGAAGAAGAATGAGGAGATCGCCGAGCGCATCCTGAACGACCTCGACCGCGGCGTCACGTTCCTGAAGTCGCGCGGCGGGTACCTGAAGCAGGAGGGCGAGCTGCTCTTCTGCGCGGTGCGCCGCTTCGAGGTGTTCCGCATCAGCGAGATCATCCGCGAAATCGATCCCGATGCGTTCATCATCGTCGGCGATGCGGGCGAGATCGCCGGCGAGGGCTTCAAGCCGATGCGCTCCGACGACCGCACGCTCGGGGAGATCCTGCATTCCCTGCGGAAAAAGCGCGATGCGGCGGCCGATGCGCAACAGGCGGAAAAGGAAAAAGCAGACGGCGAATGACCGTCTGCTTTTTCGGGTTTTGGCTCAGCGGCAGTTCTGGCTGTTCTGTTCCGTCTTGTTCTTGCCGCTGCTGTTGGAGGAATTCTGATTGCTGCCCTGCTTGTTGGAATTCCGGTTGGAGCCCTGATTAGTTTTGTTGTTGAAGCTGTGGCCGGAATGCTGGCTGTTGGAATTCTGGTTCATGATTAAATCACCCCTTCCGGTACTATGCTTCCCGGCGCACGGCGCTTTATGCATGCAGAAATCGGAAGGCGCGGAAAGGTTATTTGGATATGGCTTTTGAACTGCCCGTAGAATTTGAAAATCGGATGCGCGCGATGCTCGGCGGCGAATACGAAGCGTTCCGCGCGGAGTACGAAAAACCGCACCGGCGCGGTGTCCGCCTGAATACGCTGAAGTGCGATGCCGAAACGCTGGCCCGCACGCTGCCGTTCCCGCTTGCGCCGACCCCGTTTTCGCCGCTGTCGTATTACGCGCCGGAGGCCGTGCGCATGGCGTCGCTGCCGCTGTACCATGCCGGCGCGTTTTACTCGCAGGAGCCCTCGGCGTCCTCGGCGGTCACGCTGCTCGACCCGCAGCCCGGCGAGAAGGTGCTCCTGTCTCTTATAC
>USBH01000267.1 GCA_900552925.1 uncultured Oscillospiraceae bacterium | reverse complement strand
CCGTCTAATTCGTCGGCAGCGTCAGATGTGTATAAGAGACAGCTCGCGGAGGATCGGGTCCAGCTTGTGCGCGAACCACGGGTCGAGGATCTCCTTGGCATACGTCGGGCTGACGGTGGAGACCCAGTTGGCGCTTTCGATCGCGCCCTTCATCAGGTTGACGCACTTGTTGTATTCGAGCAGGCTGCCCTCGCTCTTCGGGATGCCGAAAACATCCTCGAGAATCTCAAAGCCGTACTGGCCCTGATACTGGATGTTGTGGATCGTGAACAGCGTCTTGATGCCGCTGTACCAGTCGTTGTTCGCGTAGAACAGGCGGTAGTAGATCGGCACCAGCGCGGTCTGCCAGTCGTTCGCGTGGATGATGTCGGGCTTGAACTCGATGTACGGCAGCATTTCAAGCACGGCGCGGGAGAAGAAGGCAAAGCGCTCGGCGTCGTCGAAATGGCCGTAGAGGCCCTGACGCTTGAAATAATACTGGTTGTCGATGAGGTAGTAGATCACGTTGCCGACCTTCGCCTCAAAGATGCCGCAATACTGGCGGCGCCAGGCGACCGGCACGCTGATGCTCGTGAGGAACTTCATCTTCTCGCGCAGCTCCTGCGGCACGCTCTCATACAGCGGCATGACGACGCGGCAGCCGATCAGGCGCGTGCGGAGCGCCTGCGGCAGTGAGCCGGCGACGTCCGCAAGGCCGCCTGTCGCGGCGAAGGGCAGCGCCTCGCTGGCGCAGAACAATACTTTCATAAAATTCACCAATCCTTCCCTGCTTATGGAAAACCTTCCTGTCGGTCCCCGCCGGGCGCCGTCCGTTCACGCCGAAGCCCGGAAAGGCGTTTATGCTTAAACCTTGCTCTCCTTCGCGATGAACACCGGGTAGGTCTGATAGCCCATCAGCGTGCGGTTCGCCTCAACCTCGACGTTCTTGTCCGTCACCACATAGTCGAGGCGGCTGTTCTCGCCGATGACCGAATCCTGCATGATCACGCAGTTGCGCACCTTGGCGCCCTTGCCGATCTTGACGCCGCGGAACAGCACGCAGTTTTCGACCTCGCCGTCGATCACGCAGCCGTCCGCAACAAGCGAATTGGAGACGTTGGAATCAAGGCCGTACTTGGCCGGCATATCGTCGCGGACCTTCGTGTAGATCGGGCGGTTCGGGTTGAACAGCTCCGCGCGGATCTTCGGCTCCATCAGCGCCATGTTCGCCTCGAAGTAGGCGCCGAACGACGTGATCTGGTAGGCGGTGCCCTTGAACTCGAAGCCCATGACCTTCAGCTCGTGCACGACGCGCATCAGGTCCTTGTCGAGGTCGTATTCGTTGCGGCTCATGCAGCTTTCGACCAGCTCGAGCAGCTTTTCACGGCCGACGATGTACATGCCCATGCCGTAGTTGACGTCGCGCTCGCTGCCGCGGTGGATCAGCATCTCGATGATGCGGCCCGAGGGGTCGAGCGTGAAGATGGTGTTGCGCTCCACGTCCGGCGAATCGCCGTGGCGGTAGATGATCGTGATGTCCGCACCGCTGCTCACGTGCTGGCTGATCGCCTCGCGGTAGTCGATGTTGCAGACCGTGTCGCAGTCGGAGAGCAGCACGTACTTCTCAAGCGAATTCTTCAGGAAGCGGCGGATCGAGTCGAGCGACTCGATCTTGCCGTCGGTTCTCGATACCGTCTTGCCGAACGGCGGCAGCAGGTAGAGGCCTTCGCGCTTTCTCGAAAGGTCCCAGACCTTGCCGGAGCCGAGGTGGTCCATCAGCGACTGATAGTTCGCCTCGGTGATGATGCCGACCTTGTTGAGGCCGGAGTTGACCATATTGGAGAGCGGGAAGTCGACAAGGCGGTAGCGGCCGCCGTACGGGACGGACGCCATAACGCGCATTTCCGTCAGATCCCTGACTCTTTCCTCGTGAACATAGGCAAAGAGAATGCCCAACACATTATTGCCCAGCATTATGCCTGCACCTCCTCAGCTTCAACCATTTCCTTCGGTGCGACGACGACGCCCTCCGGAATTTTGCAGTCCGGGCCGACGACGGCGACGCCCCAGTCGTCCCGGTTTTCCATATCCTCCGGACGCATGCCGATGACGGCGTTCTTGCCGACGACGGCGTTCTCCGCGACGATCGCGTACTGCACCTTCGCGCCCTCTTCAATCACGGCGCCCGGCATGACGATCGAGTCCAGCACCTCTGCGCCCGGCGCAACGTAAACGCCCTGGAACAGGATGGAGAACTCCAGGTCGCCGTACACGTTGCAGCCCTCGCCGACGAGGGAGTTCTGCACCTTGGCGCCCTTTGCGATGTACTGCGGCGGCACGACCGGGTTTCTCGAGTAGATCTTCCAGTCCTCGCGCGAAAGGTCGAGGCCGGCCTTCGGATGCAGCATATCCATGTTGGCTTCCCACAGGCTGTCGATTGTGCCGACGTCCTTCCAGTAGCCCTCAAAGCGGTACGCGAACATGCGCTCGCCCGCGTTCAGCATCGTCGGCAGGACGTTCTTGCCGAAGTCGTTCGAGGAGTTCGGATCCTTTTCGTCGGCGATCAGGTAATCGCGCAGCTTGCTCCACGTGAAGACGTAGATCTGTCTCTTATACACATCTCCGAGCCCACGAGACTGCAGCTAATCTCG
>USBH01000266.1 GCA_900552925.1 uncultured Oscillospiraceae bacterium | reverse complement strand
TCTACACCGTCTAATTCGTCGGCAGCGTCAGATGTGTATAAGAGACAGGGCTTGATTTTTTACCGCAATTCCTCTATAATAAAAGGGACAAAAAATTTCCTTTATGGAGGCAGAAATTTATGTTGGTATCGGCAAAGGAAATGCTGAACAAGGCGAAAGCCGGCAAGTATGCCGTCGGCCAGTTCAACATCAATAACCTGGAATGGACAAAGGCGATTCTGCTCACGGCACAGGAGAACAATTCCCCTGTCATCCTCGGCGTTTCGGAAGGCGCCGGCAAGTATATGTGCGGCTACAACACCGTTGTCGGCATGGTCAACGGCATGCTGGAGACGCTGAAGATCACGGTTCCGGTTGCGCTGCACCTCGACCACGGCTCCTATGACGGCGCGCTGGCGTGCATCGATGCGGGCTTCTCTTCCATCATGTTCGACGGCTCCCACTATCCGATCGAGGAGAACATCGCGAAGACGAAGGAACTCATCCGCATTGCGGGCGAGAAGGGCATCTCCGTTGAGGCGGAAGTCGGCGCGATCGGCGGCGAGGAAGACGGCGTCGTCGGCGGCGGCGAAGTCGCGGATCCGGAAGAGTGCAAGATGATTGCAGATCTCGGCGTCGACATGCTCGCAGCCGGCATCGGCAACATCCACGGCAAGTATCCGGCCAACTGGCAGGGCCTCAACTTCGACGTGCTCGCGAAGATTCAGGAGCTCACCGGCACGATGCCGCTCGTTCTCCACGGCGGTACGGGCATCCCGGCCGACATGATCAAGAAGGCGATTTCCCTCGGCGTTTCCAAGATCAACGTCAACACCGAGTGCCAGCTCGCCTTTGCTGAGGCGACCAGAAAGTACATCGAGGCCGGCAAGGATCTCGAGGGCAAGGGCTTTGACCCGAGAAAGCTCCTCGCACCGGGCTTCGAGGCGATCAAGGCGACCGTCAAGGAGAAGATGGAGCTGTTCGGTTCCATCGACAAGGCCTGATTCTGCACACCGCAGCACAGGGACACAGCAGTAAACAGAGAGACGCATCGGCAGTGCCGGCGCGTCTCTTTTCTGTAGGTGTGAAAATCCTGCGCGCGCCGGCATGTCTGCGCCGCCCGCGCATACAATGCAATACGGGGGCGCGAAAGAAATCCGGGGCAGGGCGCGGATCCGACCCGCTTCCGCCTTTTTCGAGCGGTACTGCATCTTGCAAGTTTTTGGAAACTGTGCTATACTGATACAAATCGAGGGGCATTTTGCCGCAGGAGTTGTGAATAATGCGCTCGCGGTGTGAATTTTGGAGTTCCTGGAGAGCAGAAAGGAAATGTCCATGGACGAAATCAAGACGTACTGCATGAATTGCTTTTCAGAAATGCGCGCGACGGGAGAGCCGTGCGCGCACTGCGGCTGGAAAGACGAAGGGCAGATGAAAAATGCGCTGCCGTACGGCACGGTGCTCGGCGGGAAATACCTGATCGGGCAGGCGACGCGCATCAACGGCGCGGGAATCACGTATGCGGCGCTTGAAAAGGATACGAACCAGAAGGTGGAGGTGCGGGAGTTTTTCCCGACCACGCTCGCTTTCCGCGCGCCGAACGGCGTTTCCGTCAAGCCGGCCGCCGGCACGGAGCTGAAATACGAGGACTATCTCAGCGAGTTTGAGCGATACGCGCAGAAGCTGATCCGCATTTCGGGCACGAAGCGCATGATAACGGTGCTGGACACCTTTTCGGAAAACAATACGCAGTACATCGTCTTTCTGTACGTGGAGTCCGTCTCTCTGCGCAGCTATGTGGAGCAGAACGGCTTCCTTTCCTGGGCGGACTGCGAGCGGTACTTCGTTCCGGTCATCCATTCGCTCAGCGACATCCACGGGCAGAACGTGGACCACCTCGGCATCTCGCCGGAGACGCTGCGCATCACGCCGGACGGCAAGATGATCCTGACGGATTTCGAGATGCAGTCGGTCCGCCGCGCGGGCACGGACCTGATCGAGGATATTTATCCCGGCTGCTGGGCGATCGAGCAGTATTCGAAAACGAAGGTCTGTGACGAGGTGACGGATGTTTACGGCCTGTGCGCTTCGATGCTCTTTGCGCTTTCCGGCACGGTGCCGATGGACGCGCCGAAGCGCAAGAAGGACCCGCGCCTGCTGATTTCCAAGGCGATCCTGAAGCAGCTTCCGGAGCACGTGATCCCGGCCATCGCGAACGGCCTGCAGGTCGACGCAGACCGCAGAACCTCGAGCTTTTCGCGCTTTGCCGCCGAGCTTGCGGCGGAGCCGACGGTCATGGAGCAGATGGTGGAGACCGAAACGGTGCGCTCGCTGCCGACGAGCGGCAGAAGCCCGCGCCGTCACGGCATGCCGCTGCCGCTCTGGCTGCTGCTCTCCTTCGTCTTTTCGCTTATCGTCATTCTCGCCGTCGCGAGCGTATGGTTCAAGGACAGCCCGTTCTCGATCCAGAGCATCATGCAGTCTCTGCAGGAGACCGGCACGCCGGCCGCGGAAATGATCGAGGTGCCGAACCTTGTCGGCTCCGATTACACGGAGATCGAGGCGCGGACCGAGACCGACGCGGCGTACAACTTCAAGCTGGACATCTATGAGGCTGTCTCTTATACACATCTCCGAGCCCACGAGACTGCAGCTAATCTCG
>USBH01000265.1 GCA_900552925.1 uncultured Oscillospiraceae bacterium | reverse complement strand
AGCTGCAGTCTCGTGGGCTCGGAGATGTGTATAAGAGACAGGTTTTCCAGATGCCGGTCGTCTGTACATACCAGCAGGCAAAGTTTTCCGGGATCCAGCGCTGCTTGCCGCGCGGCTGGCTGCGGCTCAGGCTGTCCGAAACGTGCACCGCAAGCCGGTTTTCGCCGGTTTGGACGAGGTCTGTGATGTCGAACGAAAAGCGCGCGTAGCCGCCGCGGTGCTCGCCGGCGAACCGGCCGTTCACAAACACGCGCGTGTGCCAGTCGCTGCCCTCAAAGTGCAGCAGCACGCGGCCGTCGTGCGGCTTCACCGTGACCGTGCGCGCATACCAGACGTCGTTGTGCGGCGCTTCAATGCCGACGCCGCTCCGCTTCGTCTCGTAGGTGAACGGCACCTCGATCGTGTGCTGCGGCGCAAAGCCGTCCTGCCAGCCGTTCTTCTCTCCTTCCGCCGCGTCGTCGAACGCGAAGTCCCACGCGCCGTTCAGGTTTTCCCAGTCTGTGCGGATCATCTGCGGGCGCGGATAATCCGGAATATAGTTTTTCAATGCAATTCCTCCCTGTTTCTGCACTCCCCACTTCGGGTGCCTTCATTATAGCAAGCGGAAAAATGCCTGTCAATCATTCTGCGCACGCTTTCCCGCACTTGTTTTGCGGCCCGCGCTGTGCTACAATACAGGAGGACAAATTCCGGATTTTAAAAGGCAGGTGCCCTTGATGACAAACGCTTCCCCGCTGCGCGCCATGATGATCGGCGCGCACCCCGACGACTGCGACATCTCCACGTATTCCATCACGACCCGGCTCGTCCGGGCCGGCTGCACCGTGCGCTTCGTCTCGATGACGACGGGAAACGCCGGGCACCAGACGCTGCGCGGCAAAGAGCTCGCCGCCGTGCGCGCCCGCGAGGCGCAGGCCAGCGCCGCCCTGCTCGGCGTCACCTACGAGATCCTGCCCTTTGACGACGGCCGCCTGACGCCGTCCCTCGAGGCGCGGGAGACGCTGATGCGGACGATCCGCCGCTTTCAGCCGGACGTGATCTTCACAAACCGCCCCTGCGACTACCATCCCGACCACCGCGCGACGGGCCAGCTCGTGCAGGACTGCGCCTACCTGCTCGGCGTGCCGGCGATCTGTCCGGACACGCCACCCCTGCGCTACACCCCGGTCATCCTCTACTGGCACGACCCCTTCACGGACCCGAAGCCCTTCCGGCCCGACTTCGCGCGGCCGGCAGACGGCGACCGCGAAACGCTGTTTGAGGTCGAGTGCCGCCACGCCTCCCAGTTCCTGGACTGGCTCCCGTGGGCGGACGACCGCGTGGACCTCGCGGGCAAAACGGAAGCGGAGCGCAGGGCGTATCTGCGCCGCCAGTTCGAGGCGGACGACGGCAATGTGGACGACGCCGTGCGCGCCTGCCTGCGGCGCCAGTACGGCGCGGATTTCGCCGACACCGTCCGGTTTGCGGAAAGCTGGCAGGTCAGCGAATACGGCGAAGAGGTCGGCGATGCACTCCGCGCGCTGCTGACCGGCCTGTAAAAGGAGGGCCGCGCATGCGCATTGCGATCATCGGATACAGCGGCAGCGGGAAATCGACGCTCGCCGCGCAGCTCGGGCAATCGTACGGCGTGCCGGTGCTGCATCTCGACAGCGTGCACTGGCTGCCCGGCTGGGTGGAGCGGGCGCGCGAGGAGGAAAAGGCGCTCGTGCGCGCCTTCCTCGACCAGAACGAAAGCTGGGTCATCGACGGCAACTATTCCGCGCTCTACTACGAGGAGCGCCTCGAAAAGGCCGACCGCATCATCTTTTTGAACTTCAACCGCTTTGTCTGCCTGCACCGCGCCGCAAAGCGCGCGCGGCAGTACCACGGCAGAACGCGGCCGGATATGGGCGCGGGCTGTACCGAAAAGATGGACCTTGAATTTGCAAAATGGATTCTGTACACCGGGCGCACGGGACGGATCCGCGAACGGTACCGGAAGCTCCGGTCCGCCTACCCGCAGAAATTCATCGAAATACGAAATCAGAAAGCGCTCTCCGCCTTTACGGCGCGCGCAACGGAGGCAAAAGACTGCTCATGAAAATATTAGCCATTGAAAGCTCCTGCGATGAAACCGCAGCCGCCGTCGTCGAAGACGGCCGCCGCGTGCTCTCCAGCGTCGTCGCGACGCAGGTGGAGGAACACAAGCTGTACGGCGGCGTCGTGCCGGAAATCGCCTCGCGCCGCCACAGCGAATCGATCGTCGGCGTCGTGCGCGAAGCGCTCGGGCAGGCCGGCCTGACGCTGCAGGACGTCGACGCCGTGGCCGTCACCTACGCGCCGGGCCTGATCGGCGCGCTGCTCGTCGGCGTGAACTTTGCCAAGGGACTCTCGCTCTCGGCGGGGCTGCCGCTGATCCCGGTGCACCATGTCCGGGGCCACATCGCCGCCAACTACATCACTCACCCCGAGCTGGAGCCCCCCTTCGTCTGCCTGTGCGTCTCCGGCGGCACCACCCTGATTGTGGACGTGAAGTCCTACACGGACATGGAGGTGCTGGGGGGGACCCGGGACGACGCGGCGGGGGAGTGCTTTGACAAGGTGGCACGGGTGCTGGGCATCGGCTACCCCGGCGGCGCGCCCATGGACGCTCTGGCCCAGGGGG
>USBH01000264.1 GCA_900552925.1 uncultured Oscillospiraceae bacterium | reverse complement strand
CGTCTAATTCGTCGGCAGCGTCAGATGTGTATAAGAGACAGGCCATGTGACGATGGAGCCGTTTTCAAGGATGCTCATATCCTTGATGATGCCGTTTTCCTTCCGGTTGCGCGGCACATACCCGATGCCGGCCTTCAGCGCCTGAACGGTGCTGCGGATCCGCCGCGGCTGGCCGGAGACGGAGACCGTTCCGCTCATGCCGTGCAGCGCGCCGAAAATTGCCTGGAACAGCTCGCTGCGGCCGTCGCCGAGCAGGCCGGTGAAGCCGAGCACCTCGCCCGCGCGCACCGAAAAGCTGACGTCGCGGAACGCAGGCTCCAGCGTCAGGTGCTCGCCGCTGAGCACGACGCCGCCGAGCTCGCGCGCGCGGCGCAGCGACTGCGTGCGCACCGCATGGCCGACCATGTCCCGCGCGAGCTGGTCGACCGAGGTTTCCTCGATGCTGCCGGCCGACACCATGCTGCCGTCGCGCAGCACCGTAAAGCGCGTGCAGACTTCCATGACCTCCCGCAGCTTGTGCGAGATGAAGACGATGCCGACGCCGCTCTTCTGCAGCGTGCGCATCATATCGAAAACGCGCTGGATCTCCGGCTCCGTCAGGGAGGTCGTCGGCTCGTCCATGATGATGATCGAGGCCTCCATCAGAAGCGCGCGGGCGATCTCGACGATCTGCTTGTAGGAGGCGTCCAGCTCCCGCACCATCGTGCGCGGGTTGAGCGCCAGCCCCATGCGGTCGAAGATCTCCTTTGTCCGCGCGATCATCTGCGCGGTGTCCAGCAGGCCGCTCTTTTTCCGAAGCTCGCGGCCGATGAACATATTCTCATAAATCGCCAGATCGTTGACGAGGTTCAGCTCCTGATGGATAAAGGCGATGCCGTGGCGGAGCGAATCCGCCGGCGTCTGAAACCGGACGGTCTGCCCGTCCAGGCGGATCTCGCCGCGGTCGGCATGGTGCACGCCGCCGAGGATGTTCATCAGCGTCGATTTACCGGCGCCGTTCTCGCCGAGCAGCGCGCAGATCTCGCCGCCCTGCAGGGAGAAATCCACGTTGCGCAGCACGTCGTTCGCACCGAAGGATTTGTATATCCCTTTCATTTCCAATGTCATGTCGTCGACCACTTCCCTTTCGCGAGGTTTGCTTCTTCTCTTCCGAGAAAAGGGGTTGCTGCTCTCGCAACAACCCCTTCTGCATCTGTTCGGATCAATAGACCGTATTGTTCGGGTCGATATACTCGTCGCAGTTCTCTCTGTCCACGACCGTCGTCGGGATGATCTTGACCGGCTCAACTTCCTCGCCGTTGAGGATGGAAACCGCCATATCGACAGCGTCCTGAACCATCAGCGGGCTGTACAGGGAGGATTCGATCCAGATGTCCTCGTTTTCCTTCATCATGTTGAAGTACTCCTGGCATCCGCCGCCGCCCGTGACGACCTTGATGTCGGTTCTGCCGGCCTCTTCAATCGCCTGCAGAACGCCGATGGAGGTCTCGTCGTCCATCGAATAGACGGCGTCGATCTGGTCGTGGTTCGTCAGGATGTCCGCAAAGTCGGCAAGGCCGGCCTCACGCGTAAACTGCGTGGCGTAGGTTTCGATGTTCATATCCGGCGCGATCTCCGCCATCGTGTCCATGAAGCCCTTCTTGCGCAGCTCTGCAACGGAGCCGGAGGACGGGACGTCGAGCACGATCACGGTGCCTTCGGTGCCGATCTTATCGACGATGTACTTCGCACCTTCGACGCCCATGGACTCGTTGTCGCCGGAAACGCGGTACACGCCGTCGGCAGCGATCTCAATGTCGAAGTTGACAACGACGATGCCCTCGTCGATCGCCTGCTGGATCGGGACCTCCATGCCTTCCCACTGCGGGTAAGCGACGATCGCTTCCGCGCCCCAGGACTTGAGGTCGTCGAGCTGCGTGGTCATTTCCTCCGCATTGCTGCTCGTGTAGAACTTATACTCGATCTTGCCCTCGCTCTGGAGCTCCTCGCAGCGCTTCTCCGCGTTGTACGCGACGCCCGCGACCCAGCCGTGCGTGACGGCCGGCGCAAGGATGCCGATCTTTCTGACTTCGCCTGCCGCCTCTGCAGAGGACTCGGAAGACTCGGAAGCCTCCGAAGAATCCTCAGCCGCGGAAGATTCCTGCGCGCTCTCGGACGCTTCGCTGGAAGACGGAGAAGATGTTTCCCCATTGCCGCATGCAGCGAAGGTCACGCAGAGGAGCGTCAGAGCAAGAATGATGCTCAGTACCTTTTTCATGACTGTTTTCCTCCTGTACCCGCGGTTTCCCGCAGATAATTTGAAATAAATTTGTGACGGCTGTGTGAATAATTTGTTAAGCCATCCATACTAAAGTGTATTCTACTCTTTCCCCTCTTTTTTGTCAATCGTTTTTTAGATAAAAATCTTCCGTTTTTTTATACCAAAAAAACGCCTTTTCTTCTACACTTTCGGCACGCGCAAAGCGGCCGAACGCCCGCAAAAAAAGGCAGAGACGAGCGCTCTGCCTTTGCTATCTTCTCCGATTATTCCTGCCCCTGCTGCAGGCGGTCGCACAGGCAGCTCAGCGCATAGGAGACGACGGCGCCGCCGATGACGAACAGCAGGCCGATCAGTATCTGTCTCTTATACACATCTGACGCTGCCGACGAATTAGACGGTGTAG
>USBH01000263.1 GCA_900552925.1 uncultured Oscillospiraceae bacterium | reverse complement strand
CAGGTCGTCCCGCTCGACGTGCTCCGCGTCAAGGACACGGGCAAGACGGCCAACCTGATGATGGCGGCGTGCATGATGGGCTGCATCGCGGCCGGCGCCGACGAGGAGCGGGTTGAGGCTGCGAAGGATTACGCGCTGCACATCGGCCTCGCCTTTCAGATCCGCGACGATATTCTGGACGTGGTGGGCAGCGCCGAAGAGCTCGGCAAGAACACGGGCATCGACGCGCAGAACAACCGCTGCACGTACGTGTCGCTGCTCGGCCTTGAACGCGCGCAGGAGATGGTCGACGCGTATACGGCGGCCGCGCTGGACGCGCTCACCGTATTCGGCGGCGATACGGCTTTCCTGCACGATTTTGCCGTAGGGCTTGCGACGCGCAGCAAATGACGCGCACGCTGTCTTTTACGGTGCGCGCGGAGGACGAGGACCGCGACCTGCGGCACTTTGTCCGCCGCCGGCTCGGCCTTTCGGCGCGCGTGCTGACCGCGCTGAAATACGAGGGAGAGATGCTTTTGAACGGCGCGCCGGCCCGCAGCGTGGACAGGCTCCGCTCGGGAGACGTCGTGACGCTCACGCTGTTCGACGCCCCGGGCGATTACGAGCCCGCAGAATCGCCGTTTGCCGTGCTGTGGGAAAGCGAGGATTTCCTCGTGATCGACAAGCCGGCCGGCATGCCGGTGCACCCCTCGCCGGGCCACGACTGCGACAGCGTGCTCAACGCGGCGGCGTGGTATTACCGCGCGGCGCCGGATTTTGTGTTCCGCCCGCTTTACCGTCTGGACCGCGACACGACGGGCGCGCTTGTCCTTGCAAAGAATAAATTTGCGGCCGGTGCGGTGCTCGAAAAGACGTACACGGCGGTCTGCGAAGGAACGGTTCCGCCGTGCGGCGTGATCGATGCGCCAATCGGCCTGAAGCCGGGCCACACGATCGAGCGCTGCACCGGCTGCGGCGCGCGTGCCGTGACCGCATACCGGCGGCTTGCCGCGGACGGTGCGCACAGCCTCGTCGCCTTTCGGCTCGAGACGGGGCGGACGCACCAGATCCGCGTACATATGGCGAGCATCGGGCATCCGGTCGCCGGCGACGACCTCTACGGCGGCGGGACGGACCGCACGGCGCAGCAGATGCTGCGCTGCACGTCGGTACGCATTGTCAGCCCGGTGCTCGGCACGGACAAAACGGTGGACGCGCCTTTTTCCGCTGCACAGCGGATGCTTTTTCCGGCGCTTTTTGACGGCGCGGCGCAGGGGGACGATCAAGCCCCCGGCTTTCCGGGTTGAACCGGCGCGCTTGCCTGCGGATTCAACAAAAAAATCCCGCTGCGCCGGGGGGCGGAGCGGGAAATGCGTTTTTACTGTACGTCGGTGTGGATCAGGCGGTCGATCAGCGAGATCAGCGTCAGGCATTCGTCGTCGCTCAGATCGCGCGTGATGCTCCGCGCCCATTCCTGCAGAAAGCCGCGGATGATGGGGACGAGCTTTTCGCCCGCCTCCGTCAGGTAGAGATTGTTTTCGCGGCGGTCCGTTTTTCCGGTTTCGCGCCGGATGTAGCCGAGCTCCTCCAGGCGCTTGGTGCGGCGCGTCACGTTGCACTTGTCGAGAAACATATGCGAGACGATCGCGTCCTGCGTTGTTCCCGGATGGCGCGCGATATAGAGCAGAATCATGTGCATGGCGCCGACAAAGCCGTAGGGCTTCAGCCGCTCCGCCATGAATTTTTTTCGCTGCCGGTGCAGGAAGGTGATGCTTCTGCCGAGCTGGCGGGGAAACTCCTGCAGCTGTTCGGCGCGGGTTGTTTTGTTGGACATCTCATCTCACCACGCAGTCTTGAAATGAATGATGGCTAATAGTTGATTATGAAACTAATTATAGGGCGAAACGCGCGGAAAGTCAAGCCCCTTCACTGCGGTACGGGCGGCAGACCCGCCTGTAAAGCGCGTCGTCGAACATCGTGCGGTAGACGTTTTCGAGCTCTGCGAGAACGGTCCGGTCCGGCGGCACGGCCGCGGCGACCGGCATGGCCAGAATGTTGTAGTCGACGCCGTAAAGCAGGCATTTCACGCCGGTCATCGCGCAGCCGCAGCGCGTGTAAAAGGCGATCCGCCGCCGGCGCACCGCGCGCTGTGATTCGTCCGGCGCGCTTTCCACGCTTTCCACCTCGAGCAAAAGCCCGTCGATCGCTTCAAGCTCCGCGCACAGCAGCGTGAAAAAGCGGCTGCCGAGCCCGTTGCCGCGCAGCGCCGGCAGCACGGCGAAGTAGTCGAGCAAAGCGAACGGGCGTCTGTCCGCCTTGGCAAAATACGCGTATGCCGCAAGCTTTTCGTCTTCAAAAAGGCCGTAGCCCATGTAATTCCCGCCCTCGTACAGGGCCTTTATGCTGGAATAGGGCCGCAGCTCACGCGGCGGGAAGGCTTCCGGCATATGCGTTTCGTGGATTGCTTTTATCTCGCTCAGGCTGAGCTTTCGAACATGCAGCATTTTTATTACACTCCGGTTTTGAATTTGGAACAGGGGGATAGCTTTGAATCCGTTTCCGTATGCGTTTGACAATAAGCGGTACCATACATTAGCCTACCACAACCGGCGGCAGAATTGCAACACCCAAAAAGCGGTTCTCGACCTGTCTCTTATACACATCTCCGAGCCCACGAGACTGCAG
>USBH01000262.1 GCA_900552925.1 uncultured Oscillospiraceae bacterium | reverse complement strand
TCGTGGGCTCGGAGATGTGTATAAGAGACAGCGGATGTTCCGCAGCTTCGCGAGGGAAAAGACCTGAAAGCCGCCGCTGTCCGTCAGCACCGGCCCCTGCCAGCCCGTAAACTTGTGGATGCCGCCCAGCTTTCGGACGTTCTCATCGCCCGGCCGCAGGTGCAGGTGGTACGTGTTGGACAGCATGACCTGGCATTTGATCTCCCGGAGATCATACGCGGAGAGGCCGCCCTTGATCGCCGCCGCTGTCGCGACATTCATGAACGCGGGCGTCTGGATGGTGCCGTGCACCGTGTGGAATTCGCCGCGCCGCGCCCTGTTTTCCTGTTTGAGAAGCTTATACATATGATTAAAAACCCTTTCGTTTTATTGTGAACGCCGCAGAAACCGCCGGGTGCGGGGATGCAGATCCCGGGTGCCGCGCAGTTTCCGGCCTTTTAGAATCTTCCTGTGTCTCCATGCTGCGGCGTAAACCAGTAGCCGTCCGGCGCGGCGTGCGTGCAGATGCCGAACACTGCATCCAGCATGCCGCTTTCCAGTATTTGCGCCGGCGTTCCTTGTCCCGCCAGCTTTCCGCCCTCCATCAGGACGATACGGTCGCTGTAGCGCAGCGCGTGCGCCAGATCGTGCAGAACAAACAGAATCGTCTTGCCGCGCTGCTTCAGCAGCGTGAGCAGCTCCAGCAGCTCGAACTGATGGCGCAAATCGAGGTAAGTCGTCGGCTCATCGAGAAAAATCACCTTCGTGTCCTGCGCCAGCGCCATGGCGATATAGACGCGCTGCCGCTCTCCGCCGGAAAGGGCGCGCAGGTCGCGGTCCGCCCACGGCGCTACGCCCGTGATTTCCATCGCCTCGCGCACGGCTGCCTTGTCGGCGGCGCGCAGCTGGCGGGAAAATCCCAGATACGGGAACCGCCCGTGCGCCACAAGGCTGCGCACCGTAATGGCCGGCACGCTGCGCACCTGCGGCAGAAATGCGGCGAGCTGCGCAAACGCCTTGCGGGAATATGCGCCGATCGGCCGGCCTTCAATCCGGATCTCGCCACCCCTGAGCGGAAGCTGCCGCGCCGCCGCGCGAAGCAGCGTCGTTTTCCCGCACCCGTTCGGCCCGATCAGCGTCGTGATCTGACCTTGCGGCGCCGTAAAGCTCACATCCTGCAGTATGTTTTGATCCGGCAAATAGCCTGCCGTCACATGGCAAATCTCAATCATATACGCGGCTCCTTTTGTGGCGCAGCAGCAGAATCAGGAAAAACGGGCCGCCCAGCAGAGACATCACGATACCGACCGGCAGTTCAAACGGTGCAAACAGCACCCTTGCCAGCACATCGCACAGAAGGACGAAAGCGCCGCCCAGCAGAACACATGCCGGAAGCAGCCAGCGGTTGTCGTTTCCCACAAGTCGCCGGACCATGTGCGGCACAAGCAGCCCCACAAATCCCAAGAGTCCGGCAAAGCTCACGGCAGCGCCGGCCAGCAGCGCGGCCGCCAAAATCGCGAGAAACCGCGTGCGCCCCAGATGCAGGCCGAGGCTCTGCGCGCTTTCCTCACCGAGCTGCAAAACGTTCAAATCGGCCGCCAGAAGCAGGGCGAGCAAAAGCCCGGCGGCCATGTACCACGCCGCATTTCCGACCGAGGCAATCGTCACGCCGGAAAAACCGCCGAGCATAAAACCCGTGGCGCCGATCACGTCGTCCGGATACAGCAGCGTGATTGCATTGACGCCGGCCGTCAAAATGCTGCTGACCGCAATGCCGGCCAGAATCAGCGTCGTGCGGGAAAGCCCGGCCCGCGCCGCCAGCGCATAGATAAACAGCGCCGTGCACAGCGCGCCGAGGAAGGAGGCCGCCGGCAGCACGCCCGCCGCGCCCGGCGCCAGCGTGACGGCAAGCATCGCAAAAAAGCCTGCGCCCGCATTGACGCCGATCACGTTCGGGCTCGCCATCGCATTGTTCAGAACGGATTGAATCAGCGCACCGGCCGTGGCCAGCGCGCCGCCGGCCGCAAGCCCCGCCAGCGTGCGCGGCAGCCGGACATGCACGAGGATGCGCCATACCGGGTCGCTTGTATCGCCACTGCGCAGCGCGGCAAGCAGCTGCGCCAGCGAATAATTCTGGCTCCCGAACCGCAGGCTCAGCAAAACGGAGGCCAGCAGCAGCGCGGCAAGCGCAGCCAGCATGGCGGCGCGGCCCTTACCCGATTTCGGCGGCAAGCTCCGGATACAGGATTTTCGCAAGATAGGCATAACTCTCCCCCCAGCGCGCGTTCGGCTTGTAATGGAACAGCTCCTTCGGCAGCAGGACATAGTGGTCCTCCTGAACGGCGGTCAGCTCCGCCCACGCCGGGTTGCTTTCAAAATTCTGCTCCATGTAGTCGAGCGCCGCTTCCTCGCTCGAGCCCATCGTTACGACAAAGATAAAATCGGGATCCGCGGCGATCACCTCTTCGAGGCTGACATCCTCCAAAAGGCTTTCATGCTGCTCGACGAGGTTTTCCGCACCGAGATCCCGCAGGATAACGCCGGCCAGATTGTCGTCGCCCTTCGCCTTGGCGCCGCTCGAGAAAGCGCGCAGCAGCAGCACGGTCGGATGCGGCTCGTCCTGCACGGCCTCCAGAACGCGGTCGACTCTGTCTCTTATACACATCTGACGCTGCCGACGAATTAGACGGTGTAGAT
>USBH01000261.1 GCA_900552925.1 uncultured Oscillospiraceae bacterium | reverse complement strand
AGATTAGCTGCAGTCTCGTGGGCTCGGAGATGTGTATAAGAGACAGATACTATAGGTACAGAGACCCGGCAGGGCCGGCTGCTCTGAATATTGAAAGCATGGTCTTTCAGAAAGGATGTGTTTGTTCCGCAGGTGATGGAAAGCACGTCCTTTTGTGCTTTCTGCGGAAGAAACGGGTGGTTGTATGAACGTCACGATCGTTGGAAGAAAAGTGAATCTCCGAGACAATTTTAAAGAACTGGTACAGCGCAAGCTGACAAAGTTTGAGCGTATTTTTGATGCAGATGCCGATGTGCTTGTGAAAGTGACCGTCGAAAAGAATCATCAGACGGTGGAAATTACGATTAAGCAGCGCGGGATGATCTACCGTGCAGAGGCGGTCGCCCCTGAGATGAACGAGGCGCTCGACGACGTGATCGCGGCCCTCGGCAGGCAGATCCGCAAGAACAAGACGCGCCTGGAGCGCGCGAAAAAGGTGCGGCAGTTTGAGCTGGCCGACGAATTCGAGCTTTCCGAAGCGCATGAGGAGGAGCCGGACGAGGAGATCGAGATCGCAAAGCACAAGACGTTCTTCGTCAAGACGATGACGGTGGAAGAGGCGATCCTGCAGATGAACCTGCTCGGCCACACATTCTTCCTGTTCCGCGACGATGGCAGCGGCGAGATCAACGTGGTGTATAAGCGCAACGACGGCAAATACGGCGTTTTGGAGCCGGAAACCTGATGAAACCCGGAGAAACCCCGGAAATAACGGCGCCCCGCAGATTTTTTGCGGGGCGCCGTTCTATTTTTCCCGCGCCCGGCATAGGAATCCAAAGCGCGGATGTGCGTCTGCACGGTCCGCGCATTTTTGGATTATGGGGTGATCGATGTGGGAAAGGAGCGCAAAAAAACGGATGTCACGCTGCCGGAGCCGGTGCCCGAGGGGCTGCTCCAGGTCAGCCGCGTCCACCCGGAGGACCGCGTTGCGGCGCTGGCGGGCAACCCGAACGTCGGCAAGAGCACGGTGTTCAACGCGTTAACCCGATTGCGTCAGCATACGGGGAACTGGGCGGGGAAGACGGTCTCGAACGCGCAGGGCTACTGCACGTTCCGCGGGCACGGCTATGTGCTCGTCGATCTGCCGGGCTGCTACTCGCTGATGGCCCACTCCGCCGAGGAGGAAGCGGCGCGGGATTTCCTGTGCTTCGGCGGCGCGGACGCTGCGGTCGTCGTGTGCGATGCGACGTGCCTCGAGCGCAACCTGAACCTCGTTTTGCAGACGATCGAGCTGCAGCCGCGCACGGTCGTCTGCGTCAACCTGATGGACGAGGCGAAGCGCCGCGGCGTCGCCGTCGACCTCGAAGAGCTGCACCTGCTGCTCGGCGTGCCGGTCGTCGGGACGAGCGCGCGCAGCCGGCGCGGGCTGGACCACCTGATGGCGTTGCTCGCGCAGGTGATTGAGGCGGACGCGCCGGAGCCGAACTGCGTCGTCTATCCCGATGCGGTGGAAACGGCGGTCGCAAAGCTCGTGCCGATCCTGCGGGCGGACTGCCCGCCGCAGATCCCGCCGCGCTGGCTTGCGCTGCGGCTGATCGACGGCGACGATTCAATCCGCGCCGCGCTGCGCACGCACCTCGGCATCACGCTCGCCGAGGAGGAAGCGGTCGACGCGGCGCTCGAGGGCTTCGACCGCGCTTCGCTCTGCGACCAGATCGTTTCGGCCGTCGTGCGGCACGCCGAGCGCGTCGCCGCGGTCTCGGTGCGGAGCATGCAGGAAAAGTACAGCCGCCGCGACCAGCGGCTCGACCGCATCCTGACGGGGAAGCTGACCGGCTTCCCGATCATGCTGCTGATGCTGCTCGTCATCTTCTGGCTGACGATTTCGGGCGCCAACTACCCCTCCGCGCTGCTCTCCGAGGGGCTGTTCGCGCTCGGCGAGGTGCTGCGCAGCCTCTGCACCGCGCTCGTCCTGCCCGGCTGGCTGATCAGCCTGCTGATCGACGGCGCGTACAAGACGCTCGCCTGGGTGGTTTCGGTCATGCTACCGCCGATGGCGATTTTCTTTCCGCTGTTCACGCTGCTGGAGGACCTCGGCTACCTGCCGCGCGTTGCCTTCAATCTCGACCACGCGTTCCGCAAGTGCTCGGCCTGCGGCAAGCAGGCGCTGACGATGTGCATGGGCTTCGGCTGCAACGCGGCGGGCGTCGTCGGCGCGCGGATCATCGATTCGCCGCGCGAGCGATTGCTCGCCATCATCACAAACAATTTCGTGCCCTGCAACGGCAGGTTCCCGACGCTGATCGCGATCATCTCGATGTTTTTTGTGGCGGCCTCCGGCCTTTTCGGCTCGGTGCTTTCGGCGGCGCTGCTCGTGCTGGTGATCCTGCTCGGCGTCGGCATGACGTTCCTCGTCTGCAAGCTGCTCTCCAAAACGATTCTGAAGGGCGTGCCGTCCTCGTTCACGCTGGAGCTGCCGCCGTACCGCCGGCCGCAGATCGGCAAGGTGATCGTGCGCTCGGTGCTGGACCGCACGCTGTTCGTGCTCGGGCGCGCGGCGGCCGTCGCGCTGCCCGCCGGCGTCCTGATCTGGGTCATGGCGAACGTGACGGTGGGGGAGCGAACGCTTCTGATGCACTGCGCGGGCTGTCTCTTATACACATCTGACGCTGCCGACGAATTAGACGGTGTAGATCT